>JBDTXD010000034.1:0-10027 GCA_040006375.1 Actinomycetota bacterium | reverse complement strand
TTCTTGGTCCCTGCGATGAGGTTCACGACCGCATCGGGTGTGGACACGAGCCATGCCTCCGCAGCGGCCTCCCGCTCGGTCTCGGCCTTGGCCCCGACCTCCACGATCCTGGTGACACCGTCGGCGCCGGCCTGGTCGGACACCTAGTCCTCCGAGGCGCGGAACACCATGACGCGGACCTGCGAACCGCTGGGGGCCAGTTCCACACCGACGGGGATCATCGCCAGCCCGTTCGCGCGGGAGACGGTCGAGATCAGGTTGGAACCTCGCGCGCCGGTCGGTGTGGCAACCCAGCCGTTCTCACCGCGCTCAACATTCACTCGGGCGAACTGCAGTTTCGCCTTGGGACCCTTTACGTCTTCCGTGAGGGTCGCCGTGATCTGCGGCCGCTCGGTCTGCATCCGGCCCATCATCTTCATGATCGCCGGCCGGACGAAGACCTCGAAGCTCACGAACACGCTGACCGGATTCCCCGGCAAACCGAAGTACGGCTTGCCCTCGATGTTGCCGAAGCCCTGCGGCATCCCGGGCTGCATCGCCACCTTGTAGAACTCGACGTCACCCCGCCGGAAGAATGCGGCCTTGACCACGTCACGCTCTCCCACACTCACCCCGCCGCTGGAGATGAACGCATCGGCCTGGATCAGATAGTCGAACACCGTTTCCTTGAGCGAGTCGACGTCATCCTTGACGATGCCGGCCATCACGGGGATCGCGCCGACCTCTTTGAGCGACGCGAAGAGCGTGTACGCGTTCGAGTCGCGGACCTGACCGAATTCCGGCGTCTCCGTCGGCGGGATCAGTTCGTCCCCGGTGGAGAGGACAACGACTCGAGGACGAGGCCGGACCAAAGGGGTCGCATGCCCGGCGTTGGCCAGGAGGCCCATCTCGGGCGCACCAAGCCGGCGTCCCTTCGCCACGAGAACCTGCCCCGCCCGCACATCCTCGCCCGCGGGACGGATATGCGTCCCGGGAGAGGATCCGTCAACGATCCGAACGTTCTCGCCCGAGGCATCGGCGTTCTCGATCGGAACCACGGTGTCGGCACCCGCCGGGATGGGTGCCCCTGTCGCGATGCGCACCGCCTCACCGCCACCGACAGTCGCCTCCGGGCGCCGCCCGATGAGCGCCCGGCCCACGATCTTCAGGTCGACCGGACTGGCCGGCGTCGCCGTCACGACATCGGAAGATCGAACGGCGAATCCGTCCATGGCGCTCGAGGCGAACTCCGGGAGGTCGACCCCGGCCACCAGATCCTCGGCGACGACGCATCCGAAAACCTCGGTGAGCGGCAGGGCGATCGGCGAGAGCACCTGCACGGTGTCCAGCACGTGCGCATGGGCCTGTTCGAACGGAACGGTGCCCGCAGCGCTGTCGTGATCATGAACCCGTGAAGCCTCAGCCATGTCCCGAGTCTACCGGCGCCTGTCAGAGAAGCTTCTTGCGGGCCGCGACCTCGCTCAGATAGGCGCGGAACGCCGGCCCGACATCCTCGCGTTCCATGGCGAGTTCGACGGTGGCCTTGAGGTAGTCGAAGAGGTTCCCGACATCGAACCGGCCGTGGTCGAACCGCTGCGCGTACACGGCCTGCTCTTGCGCCAGCCGGTTGACGGCGTCCGTGAGCTGGATCTCGCCGCCTCGCCCGGGCGTCGTCTCGCGCAGGGCCGCGAAGATCTCAGGGGTGAACACGTAGCGGCCGATGGCGGCGAGGTTCGAGGGGGCCTCGCCCGGATCGGGCTTCTCGATGATCGAGATGATCCGGGCCAGGTTCTCCTCGACCCATTCCGGCTCGATGCAGCCGTACATACCGATCTCCTCACGGCTGACCTCGAGGCCGGCCAAGACGCTCCGCCCGTACTTCTCGTGGACGCGAACCATCTCTGCCAGCAGCGGCACGGACTCGTGGATGAGGTCATCGCCCAGCATGACCGCGAACGGTTCGTCCGCGACGAAGGCCTCAGCGACACTCACCGCGTGTCCCAGGCCGAGCGCTTCCTCCTGGCGCACGTAGTGGATCGACGCCATCTCGGCGATCTCACGGATGCGTTTGAGTTCGTCGAACTTGCCCTTGGCTTCCAGGAAGTTCTCGAGTTCGATCGCACGGTCGAAATGATCCTCGATCGCACGCTGACCGCGGCCGGTGATGATGAGGATGTCCGCGATCCCTGAGCGGACCGCTTCCTCCACCACGTACTGCAGGGCCGGCGTGTCCAGGACCGGCAGCATGACCTTCGGTTGCGCCTTCGTGGCGGGCAGGAACCGCGTTCCGAGGCCCGCCGCGGGGATAACCGCCTTCTTGACCTTCACCGGACCCTCCTTCGTAGGGGCGCGAGTGTAGATGCGAACCGCGCCGCCCGCCAGTTGGTCACACATGGCCGCCCGGTAAACTCGCCTGGCCATGCCCACCTACGAGTACCTCTGCAGAGATTGCGGCCACCGATTCGAGACGGTGCAGTCGATGAAAGACGACACGCTGACTGTCTGTCCGGTCTGTGATGGAGCCTTGCGCAAGGTGTTCGGCGCCCCGATGATCTCGTTCAAGGGGTCCGGGTTCTACGCCACCGATCACGGCAAGAAATCGAAGACGGCCGCCGAACAGAAGGACGGCAAGGAGGGGGCCGAGCCGACATCGACGAAGGCGGACTCGTCCTCATCCGAGGGCAATTCTGGCCCGGACAAGAGCGGAGACAAGGGCGGAGACAAGGGCGGAGACAAGGGCGGAGAAAAGGGTCCGGAGAAGAGCGGCCAGAAGAGCGCCGACGCCGCGCCGGCCTCCAAGAAGGATCCCGGGTCGGGGACGAGCTCTGGCGGCGGATCGAAACGCGAGCCCAAGAGCGACGGCGGGTCCAAGCCGGCCGCGACGAAGGAGCCAACGAGATGACGCGCGCAGACATCGGCGTATTCGGAGGGTCCGGGTTCTATTCGTTCCTGGAGGACACCGAGACCCTCGACGTGGACACGCCCTACGGCAAGCCCAGCGCACCGGTCACGATCGGCGAGGTGGGCGGCACGCGGGTGGCGTTCATCCCGCGGCACGGCGTGAACCACGAGTTCCCCCCGCACAGGGTCCCGTACCTGGCGAACCTGTGGGCGATGAAAGAGCTGGGCGTCGGGCGCGTGCTGGGCCCCTGCGCCACCGGTTCGCTCCAGCGCGACGTGAAGCCCGGGGACTTCGTGATCTGCGACCAGCTGGTCGATCGTACGCGCAACCGGCCGAACACCTTCTACGAGGGGCCGGTGACCACCCACATCTCGTTCGCCGATCCGTACTGCGAGGTCATGCGACACGCCGCCATCGCGGCGGGACGATCGCTGGAGATCCCCTTGCATGAACACGGGACCGTCGTAGTGATCGAGGGGCCGCGCTTCTCCACACGCGCCGAGTCCGCGTGGTTCTCATCCGCCGGCTGGGAGGTCATCAACATGACCCAGTATCCGGAGGCGCTCCTGGCCCGGGAACTGGAACTCTGCTACGCGAACATCTCGCTCATCACCGACTACGACGTGGGTGTTGAAGGGGTGCCGCCGGTCACCCACGAAGAGGTGGTCCGCGTCTTCACGGACAACAACGCGAAACTCCGCGATCTGTTGTTCTCGGTCATCCCAGCGCTGCCGGCAGAGCGGACCTGCCTGTGTGCGACGGCACTCACCGGGGCCAGGTTCGGGTAGATGGCCGGTCAGGGTGAGCAGCTTATCCGCGTCGAACTCGGCTTCCGTAGCCGTGAGGATCCCGAGGCCGTCGCCGACCGCATCCGTGAGTCGGTGGCGAATATCGTCGGGCGCGACGCGCTGGAGGACTTCCGGGTGCGAACGCTCCCGCTCGGGGAGCAACCGAAAGGCCTTCGCCAGGTCGACTGAGTGGCACGGCTCCCGATTGTGACCAACGTCACGGAAGATCGCGCGCGTCCCCGGTAGCGTCCGCGGCATGGACATCGCGAACGTGCTCGACGCCATGCGCCGCAAGTGGCCTGTCTCTGCCCGCATCTTCTTCGGACTCTCCCTCGCGCTCGGCCTCGGCGCGCTCACACTGATGTCGGGGTACCGATCGCAGATCGAACGCCTCCGGCCAGATCTCGGTCCTCCCCAGGCCGTCGTCGTCGCCGCTCACGCACTTGCCCGAGGCGCCGTGATCGCCCCACCCGATCTAGCGATCCGAACCCTGCCGGGCGACGCGGTGCCGTCAGGGGCCTTGACGACCGCCGACGCCGGGAGCGGACGGGTGCTGCTCGCGGGGATGAACGCGGGCGAGGTGCTGACGAGATCGCGGATCGCACCCGAGGGCGCGGGGGCCCTGGCGGCGCTGGTTCCCCCGGGCCTGCTCGCCGTCGTGGTCCCCTCGAGCCTTCCTCCTGGGAGCGTCCGTGCGGGGGACACTGTCGACGTCCTGACGACGTTCGGCGGAGCACATCCGCACACCGAGACATCGGCGACGGGGGCGCAGATTCTCTCGGTTCTGGCGCCGGCATCCGGCGGTTCGACGGACATCGGCACGCCGGCAGGGCCCCAACTGGTGCTGCTCGTTGACGCGTCGACGGCGTCATCGCTCGCCTACGCAACCGCGTTCGGTCATGTGGCAATCGCGGTCGACCCCCCGGATGTCACGAGATCGCAAGAATTGGGCGTATCGCCGTCGCCGCCCGGCGGCTAGTATTCGGCGGGCTTTCGCCGAAAGGACCCCAGTGAGCATCTTGCACGCCATCATCTTGGGCATCGTCCAAGGGGCAACAGAGTTCGCACCCGTTTCGAGTTCGGGACACCTGATCCTCGTGCCGTGGCTATTCAACTGGCAAGAACTGCTCAGCGATCCGACGCTGAACAAGACGTTCGACGTGGCCCTGCACATGGGGACCCTGCTCGGCGCCCTCATCTACTTCCGATCCGACGTCGTCAAGTACGCGAAGGCCTTCGGCTCCTCGGTCGCGCATCGACGCATCGGGTCTCCCGAGGAACGACTCGCCTGGGCGCTGGTCATCGGGACCATCCCGGGCGCGCTCTTCGGGGCGCTCTTCGAGAGCCTGATCGAGAAGCACCTGGGCGAGCCATGGATGATCGCGGTCATGCTCGCCGTGTTCGGGGTTCTCCTCTACGTTGTCGACCGGAAGATGCGCAGTGACCGGAACGTCGAGGACATCGGCCCCAAGGACGGGCTGGGCGTGGGTTTGGCGCAGGCGCTCGCGCTCCAACCGGGTGTGTCGCGATCGGGGATCACGATGACCGCGGCGCGATTGCTCGGCCTGGATCGGGAGGCGGCCGCGCGGTTCTCGTTCCTGCTCGCGATGCCGATCATCGCCGGCGCAGGCGTCCTCAAGGCGTTCGATCTGGCGCAGACCGGCCTCGGTGGGAACGGCGCCGCGTTCGCGTGGGGGTTCGTCTCCTCGGCGGTCAGCGGTTTCATCGTGATCTGGGGGCTGCTCGCCTACCTCCGCAAGCACACCTTCAAGGCATTCATGATCTACCGGTTGCTGATCGCGGCCATCGTCCTCGGGGTCATCGCCACGGGAACCCGGTCCGCGACCATCCCCGACGCGAAGCCCGCGCCGGTCACGCCGGCGGCCTCGGCGCTGCCCTGAGGTGTCAGAGACCCGCGAGGGTCATCTCACCGAACGCGATCGAGGGCGTACCCACGCTGGAGAAGAAGCGGAGGTCATCGCCCACGCCGCTCACCCCCGCCAGCATCTCCGGGAGCGTGGATGCGATGGTCATCTCCCGCAGGGGTTCGGCCAACTCACCGCCCCTGATCCGGACGCCGGTCGCGCCTACACTGAACTCACCGCTGATCGGGTTGGCGCCGGAGTGCACGCCGCTCACATCCATGATGAGGACGCCGCCCTCCGCGCGCCGTAGCAGCTCGGCGAACGGCGTGTCGCCCGGGTCCATGTAGAAGTTCGATGGCTGCACCGACGGGGGGCTGCCGTATCCGCGTTTCCCGTTGCCGGTGGAGCGCTGCCCGCCGCCTGCACGCGAGGCCGTATACGTGTCGTGGAGGAAGCCGTTCAGCGTGCCCGCCGTGAAGAGTTCGGTCCGCCCGCTCGGTACCCCTTCATCATCGAACGGACAGGCGCCCGGGCCGTCCAGGATGGTGCCGTCATCGACCAGGGTGAAGAGCGGCGAGCCGATCTGCTCGCCTTCGCGGCCGGCGAAGAGCGAACGTCCCTTCTGTGCCGCCTCCGCGGAGAGCGGCCCGGCAAGAACCCCGAGGAAATTCATCGCCGCGAACTGGTCCATGATCACGGGAAGCTTCGCGCTCTCGGGCTTGACGGCACCCAGCAGACGAACGCCCCGCTCCACCGCCTCGTCCGCGATGGCGTCACGATCCAGTTCGTCGAGTCCCCGAGCGATCGAGTACGAGAACCCGGTCTGCGTTTCGTCCCCTTCGGTTGCCAGCGTCACCACGACGCACCACGCGTCCGTCCGCTCGTACGATGCGGCGACCCCGGCGGTCGATGCGATGACCACGGTGGAGACCGCGTCGCCCACCTGCGCCATATCGATCTTGGTGACGTGGGGATCGCGGCTGATGGCTCGCGCCTCCAGATCGAGCGCCATCGCCACCTTCTGTTCGGCGGGGATCTGCGCGCTGGCGCCCTGATAGAGCGCAGGCATGGCCGTCCACTCGGCGGGGTCGGGCAGGACATTGTGTTCGTCGGCCTCGGCCAAGGAGGCGTTCTCACGCGCCTGCGCGACGGCGGCTCGAACCTCGTTCTCCGAAGGGTCTGACGCCCAGGCGTACCCCAGACGGCCGTCGCGGATCACCCGGACGCCGAGGCCCCGCGTGTGGCTGAATGAGAGCCCTTCAACCTCGCCGCGAAGCGCGCTGGCCTCGGTCTCGCGCGACTCCTGCGCGTAGGCCTCGACCAGTTCGTGGCCTTTCGCTGCGGCCACCGCGACGTCGCACAGTTCGCGGAGGTCAGCCACCCGTGCCTCCTACGGTGATGGAATCGATCCGGAGCGTCGGCGAACCGCTCCCGACGGGCGCGGTCTGCCCGTCCTTGCCGCAGACTCCTTCCCACGTGTCGAAATCGTCGGCCACCGCATCGATGGCGGTCATCGTTTCGATGGCGCGCCCGATCAGGTTCGCACCCCGAACCGGCGTCGTGACCTCTCCCTTCTCGATCAGGAACGCCTCCGAACACCCGAAGACGAAGTCGCCGGTAGCGGGGTTCACCTGTCCACCGCCAAGGGAGGTGACATACACGCCGTTGTCGGTCGATCGCAGCACGTCCTCCGCGGACGAGGCGCCATTCAGGATGTACGTGTTCGTCATCCGCGGGACCGGCGCGTGCGCGTAGGACATGCGTCGCCCGTTCCCGGTGGGCGCGGCGGCGTCCTTCTCCGCCCGGAGCCGGTCATAGAGCCAGCCCTGGAGCACGCCGTCGACGAACAAGGACGTCCGGCCCGACCGGGTTCCCTCGTCGTCGAACGTGAACGATCCCCACCCGTTGGGTATAGAGGCATCGTCAACGCCATTGACCAACGGAGAAGAGCAGAGGTCGCCGATGCGACCCCGGTACACGCTCGCCTCCTTGTCGACCGCGTCCGCCTCGAGCGGATGGCCGACCGCTTCGTGGAACAGCACCCCGCCCATCCCCGGGGCCAGCACCACCGTCATCTCCCCCGCGGGCGCCGGCACGGAATCCAACATCGTGACGGCCCGCCGCGCCGCGATCTCCGCCGTGGCACGCGGCGGGTAATCGGCGACGAACTCCGTTCCCCGGCACGCCGCCGGTCCGTGGAAGCCCGTCTGGATGTTCCCGTCGCGGGAGGCCACTACCTGGGCGACCAACCGGATGCGCGGGCGGGTCTCTTCGATCCAACGCCCGTCGGAGGTGGCGATGAGCACCCGTTGCGACGAGTCCGCGTACATCCCGACCACCTGGACGACCTCCGGGCTGAGCGAACGCGCGGCGTCGTCCACCTCGCGGAGCCACGCCACCTTCTCCGCGGCGGGCAGGTCGGCGGCCGCGTGCTCGACCGCGTGCTCGGCGGGCGCCTCGACCCCCCGGAGGTCGGCAACGGCGCCCGCCTCTCCTTGTCGCAGCGCCAGGCTCGCGGCCTCGGCCACCTGCAGCAGGGAATCACGGTCCAGCCGGTTCGAGAAGGCATAGCCGTAGGAGGTACCCTCGGCCACCCGCACGCCGGCTCCGCGGCTCAGGCCGGTCGAAAGCTCCTCGACCTTGCCGTCATCGAGGCGGATCGATGTGCTCGACTTCTCTTCGACGAACAGCTCCGCGAACGATCCACCGCGTGCCCTTGCGGTCCGCAGCACGTCGGCGACGAGATCACGATCCAGCATCCGGCGATGCTACCCGGAACGCGGTCGAACGAACGGCATCCGACACTGCCCGGCCGATGCCGCCCACGCCGGTATCCGTGGGGTACAGTCAGCCGATCATCGGAGGAACGACATGCGCAGGAACCTGATCACGATGACGGTCTTAACCCTGGGTCTGGCCGGAGCGGGTTGCTCGACCGGAACGAGCAACTTCATCGTTCCGACACCGCTCCCCACCCCGAACCTGGCGCCACCCGCCTCCGACGGGAGCGGGACCGTCGTCAGTCCGAGCGGCACCCTGCCTCCCACTGGGCCTCCGGGTGTCACCGGCTCCGTCACGCACGGTCAGGCGTCGCTCACGCTCAGCGGCGGCCTCAGCCAGACGGTGTCGTTCCCGACCCTGGGGGCCCCCGCCATCTGGTCACCGACGCCCGGCACGATGACGCTCAGCTGGACCGGTTTGGATCCCGCTGAATCGATCAGCGTCGGCGGGCCCTCCTTCACCGGACAGCAGTCGACCTCCTCGACGCTCACCTTGGCCTTCTCCGTGAAGACACCGAAAGGCCCGATGTCCTTCCGTTCGCAGGGCGGTGAGTGCACCGTGACGCTCAACCCCGCCCAGCCGACGCAGGTGGGCGGGCTGGTTTTCTGCACGAACCTCAAGAGCGTGGACGGCTCGGTGACGGTGAACGCGCAGGGTTCGTTCACCGCTGTGGGATAGCACCACGGTCGCCTCGGAACGTCGCAGCGACGCCATTTGGCTCATCGGGCTCCTCGCGGTGCTCCTTGCCGTGCTGTGGTGGCCGTATGTGGTGCATGGCTATCGCTTCGGATTGGGGTCCGACGTCCCGGTCTACCTCTGGTGGACGCGATTGGGCGGGGCGGAAGGGTTCTCGCTGGTCGGGGAACGCCCCGGGACGCCGGCGCTCATCGCAACCTTGGTGGGCACGCTGCATCTGTCCGCGACTGCCGTCGTCGCCGGCCTGGAATGTGTGCTATCGGCCGGCATCGGGCTCGGCATCGCCGCGTTGGTCAGGGGGCGGGTCGCGGCTGCGAGTGAGCGTGCCGCGCGCGCCTGCGCGATCTCCGCCGGACTCCTCTCAGGCCTGTTCGCCGTGCATCTGGCCTCGGGCTATGTCTCCAACCTCGAGATGACGGTGCCGTTCGTGGGCGCCGCTCTCCTGTTGACCGAAGGTGGGCGGAGGACGGCCGGGGCAGCCATGCTCCTTGCAGGGTCGGCCCTCGCGCACCCGTTATTCGGTGCCACCGGGGTCGTGATCCTGGCGGGCGCCGCGGCATGGGCATGGCGTGACGGTGAGCGCGAGGAAGCGCGCCGGATCGTGGTTGCCACCGGAGCCGCCGGCGTTGTGACGCTGGCCGGGATGGCATCGATGGCGGTTGGGCCGGCGCGATTGATGGTCGACACGTCAAAGGACGGGTTCCTTCGACGGGCGGGCCTCGCCTCGACGCTGGTCCACGCCTATCGCAGCCGGTTCATCCATCGATGGATGCGCTACGTCCAGTGGCTCTCGTTGCCCCTGACGGTTCCCGGCAGCACGCGCTTGAGCGGGTTCCGGCGGCGGTTCCTGCTCGCGTGGGTGGGGGTCACGGCGTCGGGGGCGGCGATCGGGTTCGCGACCGGGTTCTTCCCACCGGACCGGCTGGTGACGTTCGGCTTCGCCATCCCGGCCCTCGCTGGGATCGGTGTGGTTGTGGTGTGGGAACGGATCGTCGCGAAGACCGCCTGGCTCGCGT
>JBDTXD010000033.1:0-10059 GCA_040006375.1 Actinomycetota bacterium | reverse complement strand
TACGTGGACGTACGTGGGACGGCGCCGGGCATGTTACCGACGCAGTAGTGGACGACGTCGTCCACAAGGTAGGTGGGCTCCGAGTGCGTGGTCATATGAGCGGTTTCGAAGCAGCCGCCCTGATCGATCGAGATATCGACCAGTACCGCCCCCGGCTGCATGTGCCCTACCATCTCCGCGCTCACGAGGTGTGGTGCTTTGGCACCCGGTACGAGCACGGCACCGACGACGATGTCCGCCCCGACCACCAACCGCTCCACCGCGAGGTGGGACGAGGCCACTGTCTGGATGCGGCCTCGCCACTGCTGGTCGATCCACCGGAGGCGAGCGATGTCCCGGTCGACGACGACGACCTCGGCCTCCATCCCCGCCGCGATCCAAGCGGCGTTCGATCCGGCCATCCCGGCGCCGAGCACCACGACCTTGGCGGGAGCGACACCCGCCGCACCCCCCATCAGGACCCCGCGCCCGCCCTTGGGCCGTTCGAGGTGGTTCGCCCCGACGTGCGGGGCCATCCGCCCGGCGATCTCGGACATCGGCGCGAGTAGCGGCAACCTGCCGTCTGCCGAACGCACGGTCTCGTAGGCGAGGCTGGTAACGTCGCGCTCCAGTAGGAACGAGGTCAACCCTGCATCCGCAGCCAGGTGCAGGAAGGTGAAAAGGATCTGACCGGTGCGGAAGCGTTCGTACTCTTGCGGCTGTGGCTCCTTGACCTTGACGATCATCTCCGCGCTCTCGAACACGGCCTCCGCGCTCGGCAGGATGGTGGCGCCGGCAGCCTCGAAATCCTGATCGCTGATCGACGAGCCAACCCCGGCCGTGGTCTCGACGACCACAAGATGTCCGGCGTGTGCCAGCTCGCGGACACCTTCGGGCGTCGCTGCGACCCGTGCTTCGTTGTCCTTGACTTCCTTCGGGATCCCAACGTTCACCGGCGCCTCCAGTGTGGTGTCGTGGGCAGCCTAGCTTCTGGCCGAAAGGCGCGCGCGTCCGTCTGCCAACAGGAGCGCGATAGCGGTTTTCGAATCACGTACCTTCCCGTTCCGGGCGGACACGATCATGTCATGCAAGGGACGACGCAGTACTTCGATCCCTTCCTCCGGATCGCCCTCAGGCTCACTCACCGTCTCGCACCAGAAGAGATGGACGTATTCGTCGGTGAACCCGGGACTCGGGTAGTAGCCGGCGAGGAATTCGATCGTGGTATGCCGCAGCCCCGTTTCCTCGAAGAGTTCACGCGTGGCGCATGTCAGGGCATCCTCTCCATCCACGTCGAGGAGTCCGGCGGGGATCTCGGTGAGGACCTGGCGGATCGCGGGGCGCAGCTGCCGAACGAGCACGACGTCACCCTCGGGAGTGATGGGTAGCACCGCTGCCGCACTCAGTTTGTGGACGATCTCGTGAGCGGGCTGTCCGGGCCAATCCTCGATATCGACGCTGAGGAAGTCCCCTCGGAACCCCACCTTGGTGGCGCTCGGCTCCATCTAGGAAACGGCGACGGGCATCGCGGACCTGGACCGGCGCAGCGCGATCGCCGCCGCCACGAAGTCGCGGAAGAGCGGATGCGGATCGGTCGGGCGAGACCGAAGCTCCGGGTGAAATTGCCCCGCAACGAAGAAGGGGTGATCCGGAAGTTCGATGATCTCGGTCAGGCGCCCCTTCTGCGAGGAACCAGACACGATCAGGCCGCAGGACGTGAGCGTCTCGTGATACGCCGGGTTGACCTCGAACCGGTGGCGATGCCGCTCGTAGACCACGTCTTGCCCGTACGCCTTGGCCGCGAGCGTGCCCGGCTCCACATGGCATGCCTGCGCCCCCAGGCGCATCGACGCACCCATGTCGGTGACATTCTTCTGTTCGGGCAGCAGGTCGATGACGGGATGCGGCGTCGCCGGGTCGAATTCCGCGGAGTTGGCTCCCGGGAGACCGCAGACGTTCCGCGCATACTCGACGACCGCGACCTGCAATCCCAGGCAGATCCCCAGGAAGGGGACCTTCCGCTCTCTCGCATAACGAACCGCAGCGACCTTGCCTTCCACGCCTCGGACACCGAACCCGCCGGGGATCAGGATGCCGTCCGCGGATCCGAGGACGTCCTCGGTGGCCACGCCGCCCAGATCGTCGGAGGTGACCCATTGGATCTCGACGTTCGCGCCGTGGTGGAAACCGCCGTGGCGGAGCGCCTCCATGACCGAGAGGTACGCATCCCGCAGATCGACGTACTTGCCCACGACCGCCACCCGCACGGGCTCCTGCGCGGCGTGAACGCGGTCGACCAGGGCTTCCCATTCCGACAGGTCGGGCGCCCCGACGATCCCGAGATGTCGCGCGACCTCGTCGTCCAGGCCCTCTTGGTGCAGGATCAGCGGGACCTCGTAGATGGAGTCCGCGTCCATCGCACTGATGACGCCGCTCATCGGCACGTCGCACAGCAGCGAGATCTTCTCTTTCAGGTTCCGGCCGATGGGTCGGTCGGTCCTGCACACGATCGCGTCGGGCTGCAGACCCAGCGAGCGAAGCTCCTTCACGGAGTGCTGCGTGGGCTTGGTCTTGAGTTCGCCGGAGGGACCGATGAACGGCATGAGGCTCACGTGCACGAACGCGCAGTTCTCGCGCCCGACCTCGTTCCGCAACTGGCGGATGGCCTCAAGGAACGGCAAGGACTCGATGTCACCGACGGTACCGCCGATCTCAACGATCACCAGGTCGGCCTGCTCGGCGTCGGCGAGCGACCGCACGCGTTCCTTGATCTCGTCCGTGATGTGCGGGATGACCTGGACGGTCTTGCCCAGGTAGTCGCCGCGGCGCTCCTTCACGATGACGGCGGAGTACACGGCGCCCGTGGTGAAGTTCGATCCGCGGTGCAGGTCCGAATCCAGGAAGCGCTCGTAGTGGCCGAGATCGAGATCGGTTTCGGCGCCGTCATCCAGCACGAAGACCTCGCCATGCTCGAACGGGTTCATCGTGCCGGGATCGACGTTGACGTAGGGGTCGAGTTTCTGGAGGACGACCTTGAGGCCGCGGGATTTGAAGAGCCGTCCCAGGGACGCTGCGGTGATCCCCTTGCCCAATCCGGAGGCGACACCACCCGTGACGAAGATGAATTTCGAGTCGTTCACCACGGGATACGACTCTATCAGAGGCCACCGACACGCCGTCGGAGTACTCCCTCGAAACTTCGGCTCGGGGCGTGGGCTCGCGAGTTCACTCCGCGGGGCTGACGCCGAGGCCGTCGATCCAGCGTAGCGGCGGCACCGCCTCGATCACCCGAGACAACGTGACGGTATCGGCCACGATGTTGAGCACGATCATCAGCGCCGCCTCGAACGGTACCCAGGACGCGTTGCTGCGCACGAACAGTGTGACGCCCGCCGTGAATCCAAGAAGGTTCGCGCCGGCGTCGCCCAACATCGCGATCTCACGCAGGTCCGGCACCAGGACGATGAGGGCCGCGAGCGCCACTCCCACGGCGAAGGGCGCCGCATGCGGTAACCACACGATCCCCGTCGCTGCCAGCACCAGGAACGCCTTCAGGGCCCTGCCCGGACGAACGTCCAGTCCGTTCCACAGGTTGGTCGCCCCGGCGATGAGCACGACACCCGAGATCCGCAGCAGCGCATCGGTTCTCATGCTGGCGGCTACCGTGATCGACGCGGCCGCCGTGATCACGATGAGCTTAACCAGGCCGGTGCTGACCTCTCCGTGGGCTAGTGCCCGGAGGTGTTCGCGGAGTCCTCGCGGCCCTCCGGATACCAGGTCGTCGACGGTTCCCGCGATCGCAACCAGGAGCCCTGCGCCCGAGGCGATCGCTCCGGCCGAGTTGATCCACCCGGCGGAGATGCTGAGCACGACACCTAGCAGGCCGCCGCCCACCAATCCGAACCCCAGCACGGCCGGCACGCTGGCGCCTCGGTGATTCGTCGTCGTCAGGCGGGCACGGAAGCTCACCGCAGCCGAACCGCCCTGGCCGCCAGGGCCCGGAAGATGTGCAGGCCTTCCCGCCCACGATGCGCGAAGCCGGAAAGGCTGCGTCCCGTGCTTCGGTGCGTAAGGCCCGGGATCGGGATCTCCACGACCCGCAGTCCCGCTCGAACCGCGTCGATGGTCATGGCCGTCTCCATACCAAAACCTCCGGCGAGCGGCCTCACGGCTGCCAGGCACGCGGCCGAGAGGGCCCGCTGCCCCGACAACGGCTCGTCTACCTCGAAGCCCGTTAGGGCCCGGATCCCGCGCGTCGAGAATCGCTTGACCGTCCCGAGTCCCCCGCCCTCCTGCGGAGGGAACGTCGCGACGGCCATATCAGCTTGGCCTTCGACAACGGGCACGAGGAGGGCGGCCAGCCCCTTCGCCGACGCGCCGAGATCGCCATCGGCGAATAGCCACACGCCCGAGTGGGGCGGAAGGCGGCCCAGGGCCCCATCCATCGCCGCGCCCTTGCCGGCCTGCGAGGGGATCCGCAACACCGTTGCTCCGGCACCGAGTGCGAGAGAGGCGGTCGCATCGGTCGATGCGTCGTCGATGACAACGACCTGATCGGTGACGGATCGAAGCGCCCGAACCGTTGCGGCGACCGTGGCGGCCTCATTCCGCGCCGGGATGAGCGCGATGATCGTGACGGCGCCAGTCACGTCAACGGCGGGAGGAGGGACACGCCCGAAGCGGTCCCGTAATCCCCGCTGAGTCCCTGGTCGATCGCCCGCTGCAATCCGAGCACCAGTGCCGTACCGCCGGGCGAGGCGGCCAGGTCGTCGACCGTGACCCTTGGACCAGCCCCCGCGCTGTCACTCCTGACGAGCGAGACGAACCCGTTGGGCGCTTCATTCGCCTCGCCCGCCGCAACAACCATGCCCTGGTTGGAGAGATCCTGGACGAGCGGTACCAGGAACGAAGCCGGCGAGATGCGGGCCCCTTCGGTGGCGCCACCGATAACGATGACCGCCACAGGGGTTCCGATATCGCTCGCCGTCTTCACCGAGGAGCTCTGGCTGTCCATGAAGCCCCCAAGGAGCAGCTTCGCCAGCACGTCGTCTTCGGGGCGTCCTGTCGCAGGAGGCCCTTGTTTCAGCCTGATCGCGAGCCTATTGGCCAGCGCCGACAGATCGGGAGGATCGGGCTGCCCGGGCGATCCGATGATGCCCGCGAGGGCCTTCATGTCGCCGGGATCGGTCGAAACCAGGGACGGCAAGGGAACGAGCGTAGTCACGACGTTCGCGCCGGCTTCGGACAGGGCGCTGCGAACCTGGCTGAATGCAGGATCCGCCCCATCGGCGACCAGGACCACCGGAGCCTGGCTGAGACGAAGATGCTCGAGGAACTTGCTCGTCGTGTCCGAGTAGTCGCGGAAATGATCGCGATCGGTCGTGACGGTTACCAGCGCCTTGCGAAGGTCCACGCTTTCTTTCGTGGATGCGTCGGTTCGGGTCTTCAGGGTGCTGATAAGTCCCTGATTCACCACCGCCGTTCCGGCAAGCACGCCCAGGGCGAGCGCCAGGAACACGGCAACGATCGAAACCAGGTGGTAGCGCCAGCTGATCACAATGCCTCCTTGAGGTGGAAGAGCCACTGGCGGATCTCTTCGAACTGCTGCGTGACGTAGAGACGGAGCGGAGGCGAAACCCACACGACTACCATCATCGCGAACAACGCCGCGCCGACCAGCAGGAGCGCGTCGCGCTTGCGGAATGCGCGGTCGCCGTAGATGCGGGACACGCCTTTCGCATCCATCAGGATCTCGCCCACCCGGAGCCGCACCAGGAACGTACTCGACATCCCCTCACGTCCCTTATCCAGGAACTCGCGCAGGTTGCCGTGCGTCCCGACGGCCACGATCAGATCGGCCCGCTTCTCGTGTGCGAGCAGGAATGCGACGTCCTCGCTGGTTCCCGACGAACGAACGGTCGTGAACGGGACGTCGAGCGCGGTGAGACGGTCTTGGCCCGGCGCTCTACCGTCCAGGTAGGCGTGCAATACGAGTTCGGTGGGGCGGTGACGACGCTTCGGGGCTTTCGCCAGGAGGAGCGCTTCGTCAGAGACGCTGTCCATGTCCCCGATGATGAGGTCGGGTTGATACCCCTCGCTCAGTAGGGCGTCGGCGCCTCCGTCCACCCCGACCAGGACGGGCCGGACATCACGGATGTAGGCGCGGAGCGCGGCCAGGTCTTCCTTGTAGCCATATCCGCGCACGACGACCAACGCAGGACGGCCGGACATGTTGTGGACCAGCTCCGGGAGTCCGGCGCCGCCGAAGAGCAGATCTCGTTCGTCCCGCATGTAGTCCAGGGTGTTTCGCGCGAACGACTCGAAATGCTCGTCCAGGTCCAAGCGAGCCGCCTCCATGTCGTGGAGGATCGAGATACGGCTCTGTCGGATCCCCACCCCGACGAGGGCTTCACCGGCGAAGACGCGGTCGCCATCCAGACGCAAGGGGGTGCCGCCCTTGATCTTATCCAGAAGGATCGAACCGACATGATCGATCAAGGGGATCTCGGCCTCGGCCAGGATCAACGGACCCAGGTTCGGATACCGGCCACTGATCGAGGCCGCGGCGTTGACCACCGCAGCCGCTCCAGCCTCTACCAGCCCTTCGGCTGCCACCCGGTCGATGTCTTCGTGATCGATCACCGCGATGTCCCCGGGTCGCAGCCGCGCAACCAGTTCTTTCGTTCGACGGTCGACCCGGGCGACGCCATGCTCAGGGAGCGGCGGGCGTCGCGGTCGGCGCAAGAGGCCTCTGGTCCTGGACGTGGCGCGCTCCTTCGAGGACGACGGATCAGAAGGCGGCCAAGGATGACCGCGCAACGGGTCCTTAGGGTATCCGACGTCCGCGAGCTGGGTCAGCGCGTGGCCACGGGTGTCTCCCGCGCCGGCCTTGCTCCCTTCCTGAGGGCGGACGCCTCCGCCAGGAGCTCCTGTGCGTGGGATCGCGCGGTGTCGCTCTCCGCGAGCCCGGCGAGCATTCGAGACAGTTCGTCGACGCGTCCCTGCTCGTCCAGGGGTTCCACGGTCGCGATGCCCTGGTCCTTACGCACCCGCAGGTGGAGATCGGCGAAGCAGGCGATCTGCGGCAGATGGGTCACCACCAATACCTGGCGATCCCTGGCCAGGTGGGCGAGCCGCCGCCCGACCGCCAAGCCCGCCTCCCCACCGATGCCGGCGTCGACCTCGTCGAAGACCAAGGTGGGGACCGAGTCCATGTCCGCGAGCACGCTGCGGCACGCGAGCATGGTGCGAGACAGCTCCCCTCCCGATGCGGTCTTCGCGAGCGGTAGGGCAGACTGACCAGGCCCGGCCGAGAAGCGGAGCTCCCCTCTTTCCGCGCCGGCCGCGCCCAGCTGTTCCACGGGAGTAAGGACGATGTCCACACCGGCGCCGGGCATCCCGAGTTCGTGGAGCTCAACTTCGACGGCAGCCCCGAGCGGTGCGGCGGCAGCCGCCCTCCCCCGGGTGACGATGCCCGCTCGGGCAGTGGCGGCGGCCGCGAGCCGCTCCACAGCAGCCTCGAGTTCGGCCCTGCGTTCGTCTGAACCGGCGAGCGTTTCCAGCTGCCTGGCGGCGGCGACGAGGAAGGCCACAACGTCGGCATCGGTCTCGCCGTACTTGCGCTGCAGGCTCTTGAGGGCCGAGATCCGATCGCGGATCTCCGCCAGCCGGGCGGGGTCGGCCTGCAGGCCCTCCCCGTAGGTTCGAAGATCGCGACCGAGCTCAGCCAGTTCCGCATGCACGCTTTCGCTTCGGGATGCGATGTCCAGCGCCAACGGATCGAGCGCGGCTGCCTCGCGGATGGCGGCCACCGCAGCAGCCACCGTGTCCTGCGCGCCGCCTTCGTCGCTCAGGATCCCGCCGGCCGCGGTGGTCAGCTCCGAGAGCCGTTCCACGTGACCGAGCCGGGCTTCCTCTGCCATGAGCTGAACCGTCTCGCCGGGTGTCGGGGCCACATCCTCGATCTCGCGGACCTGATAGGCCAGGAGGTCCAGCTCGCGTTCGCGGTCGCGGGCAGCGGCCGTCAGCAGCTCCAGCTCGGTCCGCGCCTCCCGGAGCTGGTCGAACACCTCACGGTAGGAGGCAAGCGCGACGAGGTGGGCGTCGCCGGCGAACCGGTCGAGGAAGGCCGTCTGCATGCCGGGCGAGAGGAGGCGCTGTGCCTGATGTTGCCCGTGGATCTCCACCAGCGCCGCACCAAGCTCAGCGAGCGCGGTCGCCGTTGCCATCTGGCCCCCGATCCGCGACCCACTCCGCCCATCGGCCGCCACGGTTCGGGCAAGGATGACCTCGTCGTCCTCGGCCCAATCCCCGGCATCGGGCGGGGCGTCGAAGCGCGCCTGCACCTTGGCTGATGCCGCACGGTCGCGGACCAGCGAGGCGGACGCGCGCACCCCGAGCGCGAGCGAGAGCCCGACCGTGACCATCGTCTTTCCGGCTCCGGTCTCCCCGGTGAGCACGTTGAGTCCGGGATGGAATCCGATGTCGAGATCGTCGATGACCCCGACGTGCGTGATGTGCAGTTCGCGCAGCATCGGACCGACCCTATCCCCCGCCGCCGACATCGTCGCCGCCGGGAAGGTCGAACTTCTCCCGCACCCGGGTGAGGAAGTTCGGGGCCGGATCACGCCGCACGAATAAGGAAGGTTGCTCGGCCGCCCGGATGGTGAGCCGGGACCCGACCGGGAGTTCGATCGACTCCCTTCCATCGGCGGAGAGCAGTCCGGGTTCTTCCCCGACGACCTCGACCGTCACCACCTGGTCCGCGCCCAGCACGAACGAGCGGTCGAAGACCATGTGCGCGGCAACGGGCGTGAGGACCAGACACCGGACGGAGGGGTTCACGATGGGACCTCGCGCGGAGAACGAGTATGCCGTGCTCCCCGTCGGCGTCGCGGCGATCACCCCGTCCGCAGAGAACGTCGTGACGTAGTCTCCGTCGACCCGTACGTCCAGGCGGATCAGCCGATGCCTCGCGCGCTTCTCCACCATGATCTCGTTGAGCGCCCACTGCGGTTCGAACGACCCGCCGTCCGCAGGTCCTGCAGTGACGGCCAATCGCTCCTCTATCCGCACCTCTCCGGTGAGCGCCCGCTCGATCATGTTCGGCGCCTCGGAGGGCTCGACCTCCGTGAGGAACCCCAGGCGGCCGACCTTCACGCCAAGGACCGGGCACCCGGCCGCGGCGGCGACATGCGCCGCGCGCAGGAACGTGCCATCCCCGCCGATAGACACCACCAGGTCGAACTCCCCGCGAGCCACGCTCTCGCCGTCCTCGCTGCCCGGGAGCCGCGTCTCGGTGATACCGGAAGCGGTCACTCGCGCCTGGAGCGCCGCCGCCTCGGCCACGGCGGCCGGTCGGCGCTCATGCACCACGAACCCGACGCGCGCGTTCAGGCCAGCACCAGTCCTTCGGTGATCGCGGCGTCTATATCGAGTGAGGATGCCGGCCCGGATCCACCTGCCAGGAGCAGGAACTCGATATTGCCCGCCGGTCCCGGACGCGGGGAGGCCATGAGTCCCGAAGGCGCGAGGTCCACCGATCCGCACGCTGCGAGGACGGTCTCCAGTACGCGCCGCCAAACGGACGGGTCGCGGACCACACCCCCGCTCCCCACGTCGCTCGGGCCGGCTTCGAACTGCGGCTTCACCAACACGAGGAACATCGCGTCGGGCGTTCCGATGTCCCGGAGCGACCGCAGGACCACGGTGAGCGAGATGAACGAAAGGTCGGCCACCACCAGTCCCGGGCGATACGGCAACATTTCCGGCCGCAGATCCCGCACGTTGGTCCGTTCCAAGAGTGTCACCCGCGGATCGGTTCGGAGCCCCCAGTCGAACTGGCCGTACCCCACGTCCACGGCAACGACGTGGGACGCCCCGGCCTGCAGGAGGCAATCGGTGAATCCTCCGGTCGACGCTCCGGCGTCCAGTGCCTCTGCCCCGCTCACGGTCACCTCGAATCGTGTCAGCGCTGCTTCCAGCTTCTCTCCCCCGCGGGAGACGAACCGCCGGGGAGGCCCCGCGAGTCCGAGCGGCTGATCCTCCCCCACCATGGTGGCCGGCTTGACAGCCACCGCT
>JBDTXD010000032.1:0-10070 GCA_040006375.1 Actinomycetota bacterium | reverse complement strand
CTTGGGAGCGGTGAGCGTCAGCCCGACCGCCGCTCCGATGGCGAGCAACACGCACAACGCGATCAGGGCCTTGTGTCGAAGGACGACCCTATCGAAGGCTTCCGTCAGTTCCAATGCCGCTCACCTCTGAGTGAGCTGGCACAGCGCGACAACAGCATCTCTACCTCCCAAAAGCGACCGGCGCCGTCGACTGACGAGCCGAGATGCGAGGATGGCGTTGAACGCCCCCTGACGCATCGCAAGCATGCGGTAATTCGACTACGCCGAATGAACGACCGAACGGCAACGATCGCGTAGACCGTCTAGCACGGAGCGACCAGAGCCGGTGATAGCAAGGGCTTAGGTCCATCCGGTGATCAGCGGAGCGCGAGAGATTCGTCGCCGACGCCGGCTCGCGTCGCGTACATCGCTGCCTCCAACCGGGAGTGCACGCCCAGTTTCGTAACGACGTTCTGCACATGTGTTCGCGCCGTATGCCTACTGATGACCAGGACGGAGGCGATGCCCTCGTTGTCCAGCCCTCTTGCCAGTAGCGTCAGTACCTCTCGCTCCCGGGCGGTGAGTCGGGCGATCTGTGAGATGGCCTCATCCTGATCCTTCTTGCGCCGCACCAATCTTAGGAGGAGATGGCCTAGCATGTGGGGCGGGACCTGCGCCTCGCCCCGGTGGGTTGCCCGTACGGCTTCGATGAGTTCGTCGATCGCGGCCGATTTCGTCAGGTAGGCGGTGGCACCTGCATCGATCGCGCCGATCAGGATCTCCTCGTCCTCCTCCGCGGACAGCACCAGGATGTGGCAATCCGGCACCTCGCGAGCCACCTCACCGACGGTTCGCACGGCATCGGTCTCACGGAGCCCGGCGTCTACGACCACCACGTCGGGTCTTGTACGTATCGCTTCGGCCACAGCAGTCCGCCCGTCACCGGCATCGGCCACGATACGGATATCGTCTTCACGCGTTAACACTGCACGCATAGCGTCGCGGAAAAGCGCATGCTCGTCCGCGAGCAATACGTGGATAGCTCTTTCTTCCATGCACCCGCCTCCCCTGAAGGGAGGAACGTATCGATACGGACATGCGCACACACGCCGCGAGCGTTGTATTCCATCTACGTCGTTCAGACGAACGCGGAAGGGGAACGATGTGCTACCGGTGCTGCGGCAGCGGGACCAGCGAGTGGTGGACCGCGAAGGTGGCCGCCTCTAACCGCGTATGCACCCCGAGCTTGTTGAGCACGGACTGGACGTGGGTACGGACCGTGTTCACGCTGATGGAGAGCTCGACGGCCATCCCCCGGCTCGACAATCCACGGACTAGGAGCTCGAGGATCTCTCGCTCACGCTGGGTCAGTTGATCGGCGATGAGCGCGATGGGATCGCGCTGGTGGTTGCGCCGGCGATGCGGGATCACCAGCTGGCCTTCGATCGCTGCCAGGATCGCGCTCTCGAACCGCGCCATCGAGATGTCCTTGGTCAGGTACCCGTGAAATCCCAGACGTACGGCCTCGTCGAGCATCCGGGCGTCATCCAGGGCCGTCAGGGCGATGACCTTGGCATCCGGGAGCATCTCCAGGATCTCCCCGCCCACGGAAAGCCCGCTCCGGTCCGGGAGCCCGATATCGACCAGGACCAGATCCGGCTTCTCGTGCGCGGCCATCGCGATGGCCGAGGCTCCGTTGGAGGCGATGCCCACAACGTCGATCCCGATGCCCTCCAGGCTCATCCTGATCGGATCAGCGAACAGCATGTGGTCGTCTACGATCAGGACGCGGATCACGGTAAGCCTTCGGAGCCCAGGGGCAATCGGATCGAAAACGTTGTTCCGGAGGTTGTCGAGTGGACGCGAAGCTTCCCGTTGTGCGCCTCGACCACTCGGCGAGCCAGGAACAATCCGAGCCCGTGCCCGTTGCTCGCCGCACCGGATCGCCCTCGCACGAACGGGTCGAAGATGGTCCGCCGCTCTGCCGCAGGCACCCCGGGGCCAGAGTCTCGGATGTGGATCTGGGCGCTGGTTCCGTCGGACGCTACCGCCACGCTCACGGGGCTGCCGTCGGAATAGGACAACGCGTTGCGCACGATGTTGGTGACGGCATGGCGCAGGCTCGGCACGTCCACCCGGATCGGGATCGGGCCCGGCGAGCGGAGGTTGACCCCATCGACCCCGGCTTCGATGCTCGCGGCGTTCACCGCGTCAGCAACCAGCGCCGCCAGGTCGGCATCCCGCGGCTCCAATGCGTTCGCTCCCGAAGCCGAGTCCAGCAGCCGCTTGATCTCATTCGCGGTACGCAGGACCTCGCGGTGTGCTCGGCGGAGCAGATCGGCGTCGGAGGCAGAGAGTTTGGAGCTTCTGAGGATGGTCGCGAGCGCGATCTGCACACCAAGGAGCGGACCTCGGAGCTCGTGCGCGGTCACGGCAACGCCGAGGTCCATGTGGCGCTGGACGGCGTCGTCTCTGCCCTGCGCAGCCAGGGCCGTCAGCCTGTCGACCAGGAACGTCCCCACCACGTGCATAGTCTCCCGATCGGCCGGTGCGATCGACGTAGCCAGCATGACCACGTCGCTACCGAGGGTGTCGATCGGCCGCCCGAAGGCGATGGAGAGCTGCTCGGATCGGGCATCCCGTTCGCCCGGCATCATCAGCTCGTTGGAACCGAGGGTCTCGAAACTGCTCCTCAGCGTCCGCCGATCGTCTACCGAGCATCCAGCCGCCGCGGCAAAGCGCAGATCATCCCTGTATTCCAGGGCCATCCAGATGGCGATAGGCGCCTTGAACGTGTCCGCCATGAATCTGCTAACCAACTTGGCGGCGACCACCGGATCGTGCGTTGCCCGGATCACGCTCTCCAGCTGGTACGCGCCGGCAACGACCCGGGATCGCTCGCGGAGGAGGGCAAGCTCGAACGAGGGCACCAACTCCTGGGTGAGCGCCTCCAAAGATAGGAGAGTCTGCTGCAAAGACCTGATATTCGCTTCGACCTCCAGGACCCAGGATGCGCCGGCGACCGAAAATGGGATGTGGGCCAGCGCCCGGCCCAGCTCCGTGGATGTCTTGACGGACCCGCGTTCAGATCTGGCGGATACCCGCTCGAAATCAGCCTCCCACGCAACCCCCCTCCGGCCCGCCGTGGCAAGCACGCGCCATCCGCTCGGTGCCTCTTGCACCACCCGGCTCGAGGCCGTCGACGGATCGAACAGGGCTATCGCTCCACGGCAAAGCATCCGGGCAGCTTCTTCCCACGGTCCTTCGTTCGATACCTGGGCCTTGCGGCCCGTTGTCATGGTGGAACTCACCTGCGCGCCCTTCCACCTCGGCGAATCATCACTCGTACCGCTTGCTCCGACGGCAAGCTCGACCCGTAGCTTCCCCCGGGAACCCCGGTCACGTCTACGGCTTTTCGGCTACTCCTACAGGGGGAGAGACTAGAGGTTTTCCCCAACCCTGGATAGTCCGTTTGCATGATGTCCCACGAGCGGCTACCGAGTAGGGCGTGGTAGCGGGGGTTCAAAAAGATACGGTGGATGGATGGGCGGCGTCCCGGCCGGCCTGTGGAATCGTTGGATAGCACCCTGCTCCCGACGTCCACCAGAACGAAGGAGCCTGAGGCTATTGGCCATCCCAGTGTTGACACGCGCGGGGTTCGATTACCCGCGGGGGGCCGGACCGCGAGCGCGGCGAACCATATCTGTCCTCATGGGATCTGTGGCGTTGCTCACGGCCTCGCTCGTGGCGGCACCTCCCGCGGTGGCGGGAGCTCCCGGGTGGATCAGCATCTGCGACTTCTCGCACAGACTGATAGCGGATCCGATCGTGTTCCCAGGTCAGCAGTTCGCGGGCCACATGCACGACTTCTACGGTAACAAGACGACGGACGGCTTCTCCACCATCGCATCACTCAGCCGGGGTACGACGACGTGCTCGATGACGTCAGATCTAGCCGCGTATTGGGCCCCCAGCGTCATCGTCAACAGCGCTGTGCGAACCCCACGTTCGGGAAGCTTCTACTATCAGAACGTCACCCGCCCCGCGAAGGCGATCGTCCCCTTCCCCCATGGTCTCGAGGTGCTCGCGGGAGATTCGCATGCAACGGCGCCGCCTACCTCGACGAAGGTCTTCTACTGGGGCTGCACGGGCGGCGGCCCGTCATCCAGTTTCACTCGTCCCGTGAATTGCGGGACCGGGTGGGTGACCGTGCACGTTAACTTCCCTGACTGTTGGGACGGAAAGCATCTGGACGTTCTGGACCACAAGAGCCATATGGCCTACTCGATCGATCCAGTGACAGACGGCGCGTATAAGTGCCCCAAGAGCCACCCCGTACCGGTACCTCGGCTTACGTACGCCCTTGAGTTCCCTGTGCACGACGGCAGGAAGATCAAACTCGCGAGTGGACCCGCATACACCATGCACGCCGACTTCATCAATACATGGAAGCAGAAGCGGCTGCGGCATTTCGTGCGGAACTGCATCAACGCGAAGGTCGACTGCGACAAGCCCGGCAACTAGGGCACCATTCATCCAACGAACGTAGACCGTTCGGTCCGCCGATGGGATGGCGAGCGTAGAGCCCCCGTGCTCAACTGCATCTTTCCGGCAAGGAGACGGGTGGATTGCAGCGTTCCGCATCACACCGATGGATGGTGTTGCCTGTCGTCCTCGTCATCTTGGCGGGCTGGCCGGTCACGTCATGGGCGCAACCGTCACCGGGTTGGGTCGAGGACTGCGGCTACTCACACTCGGAGGCCGATGACCCGATCGGAGATCCCGGGTCGCCCGGTGCGTCTGCCCTGAACGACTTCTTCGGCAATACCACCACCCGATCCTCCTCAACCATCGCGTCGATGGCGGCGGGGTCCACCTCCTGCGCTTCCTCGGCAGACACCGCCGCCGTCTGGGCGCCGGCCCTGTTCCGGGACGGCAAGCGGATCCTCCCGGCCGGAGCCCCGCCGGATGGAACATCGGCGGATTTCCATGCCCGAACCCAGATCCTGTATGAGACCGACCTCTCTGGCCTTCCCCCATCCGCCATCAGGCCGATCCCCGCCGGTCTTCGGATGGTGGCCGGGAACGCCGACGCCGAGAACGCGAAACAGAACCCGCAGCTGGGCGGAGGGATCTACTGGGGATGCTCGGACAATCAGCCCAGCGGGAAGTTCAGCGTGCCCGTGGACTGCGCCACAGGGATCATCAGCCTCCACGTGGGGTTCGCCGATTGCTGGGACGGGGTCCACCTGGATAGCGCTGACCATGAAAGCCACATGGCCTTCCCCGTCTCCTCGGCCCGGGGATACGTCTGTCCAAAGGATCACCCCGTCCCGCTGCCCCGGGTGATCCTTCGTGTCGAATACCCGACCGGAACCAACGCCTCGGGGATCACGCTCTCCTCGGGGCCGGCGTTCACCGCCCACGCCTCGTACTGGAACACCTGGGATCAGACCGCCCTCGCGTCACTCACCCGCGCATGCCTGGGTGGATCTCATGCCTGCGGCGAGAACCCGAACCCCGGTTCCCCGCTCGAGCCGTCGCTCTCCCATCGCTGGCCCGCCCGTGCGGCGGCGATCGTGGTCATCGTCCTCGCGTTGCTGGCGGCGATCTTGATCATCCGCCGGCAGGCAGCGGTCGCGGTGAACGGTTCCGAGCGGTCGCGCCCGGTTCACCCGTAGCGCCACCACGTAGCATCGGCGCATGCGCGCCTGGCTCTTGGAGGATAGTTCGGGGCCTGAGGCGTGGCATCTGGGAAGCGTGGAAACGCCCAGGCCCGGTCCGCGAGATGTGCGCGTGGCACTGAAGGCGTCCGCGCTCAACCATCTGGATCTGTGGGTGTCGAAGGGGCTGCCGAAACCTCCGGCGTTCCCCCATGTGGGTGGCGCCGACGGAGCCGGCGTGATCGACGTCGTAGGGGAAGACGTCGATGGGCTGTCGGTCGGCCAGGAGGTCCTCATCGATCCATCGACCTCGTGTGGCGTCTGCGATGCGTGCGACCGGGGAGACATCCCGTTCTGTACCGACTTCAAGATCGTCGGCGAGCATCGCTGGGGAACACACGCCGAGCACATCGTGATCCCCGCGGTGAACGCCGCCCCGAAACCCGCCTCGCTGGGATGGCCCGAGGCAGCCGCGTTCGGGTTGGTGACGTCATCCGCCCTGCGGATGCTCCGCCGCGCGCGTTTGGCTCCGGGAGAGACCGCGCTGGTGGTCGGCGTCGGCGGTGGGACATCCATCGCCGCGTTCGCCCTCGCGCCCGTGCTGGGGGCGACGGCGGTCTTCGCCACGTCCCGGCAAGCGTGGAAACGCGCGTGGGCGCTGGAGAACGGGGCCGACGGAGCGTTCGACAGCGACGGAGCGTTCGACGAGGAGGTCCGGTCGCTGACGGGGGGCCGCGGGGTCGACGTGGTCATCGAGAACGTGGGGACCGCCACGTGGGAGCGGTCGATGCGCTCGCTCGCGCGGGGAGGGAGGTTGGTGACCAACGGCAGTACCACCGGGAGGACCGCGCAGCTGCACCTGCCCACGCTCTTCTGGCGCCAGCTCGAGGTGATCGGATCCACCATGAACGACCATCGCGAGTTCGACGAAGCCGCGGAACTGGTCGCCGAAGGCCGGGTGCGCATCCCGGTCGACACCACGTTCGGATTCGACGAGTTCCCTGCCGCGCTCGAACGGCTGGAATCCGGGGAGCAGCTGGGGAAGATCGTCCTGGGTCGCTGACCTGCGGGAACCCTGGATGGCCGGGGCGCCGTCCCAGCCCTGTCACAACGGGAGCCGCCTGCGGCATGGTGCAGGTGACACGGACGGATGAGGGAGGCCCGTGCCGGACGAACGGACGGACAGCCAGCTGTTGATCGCCTCGGGCGCCGACCCGGGCGCGTTCACCGAGCTGTATCGGCGGCACGCGGAGGATCTGCTTCGGTACTTCGCGAAGCGGACCCTGGACCCGGAAGCGGCGGCCGAGCTGACGGCTGAGACGTTCGCACAGGCCTTCGCCTCACGGACCACTTACCGCGATCAGGGGGTGAACGGCGTGGCGTGGCTCTACGGCGTAGCGCGTAACCAACTCGGGCGGTTCTTCCGCAACGGCCGCGTGGACGCAGCCGCCCGCCGGCGCCTGGGGATGCCCGAGCGCGACCTGCCTCCCGAGGACTACGAACGGATCGAGGACCTGGTGGACTTCGAGCCGCTCAAGGAGGCGCTGACCGAGGCGCTCGACACGTTGAGCGACGAGCAGCGAGACGCGACCCGGCTGCGGGTGATCGACGGCCTGGGCTATCCCGAAGTCGCCAAGCGGCTCGGATGCAGTGAGGACAGCGCCCGGCAGCGGGTGAGCCGTTCGCTCCGTCGGATGGCATTGGTACTCAGAGAGCGCGGGCTCACGCTCGCCATGGACGCGGAGGTGGAAAGCTGATGGGTTGGACGTTCCGCTTCCTCGAGCAACTCGAAGACGATCTTCGCGACGCCGCCGCGCGCGAGCGGATCAAGGGCGAGGACGCACGCGAACTGAAGCGCGGTGCGCGCGGTGGGGCGGGGTCAAGATGGCCCCGCCTGGTCGCGGCATCAGTTGCAGTGCTGGTGATTGCGGGGACCGTCGGCGCCGTCGTGCAACACATGGGGTCTCCGAAGTACCGGGCCACTTCAGGAAGCGCCAACGGGAAGTTCGCCTCGGTCGGAACCGCGATCGGCTCGGGGGGATCCGGCAATGACGGGGCCATCCACCGGGGGCCGGCGGGCGCCGCGGGAGGTGTCGAAGTACCTGCGCTCGCGCCGGACTCACAGAAGGCGCTGGGCGGCTATACCGTTCAGCTAGGAGATGTGTCCCAGTCGGTATCGAACAACGCCAATCTTCCTGCCACCACCAAGCCGCCAGCGCTGCAGGACCTGTCCAAGATCGTTCGGACGGCGAGGATCTCCGTGGAAGTGCCCGACGGGAAGTTCCCGGAGACGCAGAACCTCGTGACGGGGTACACCGGCGCTGCGGGGGGGTACGTGCTCTCTTCGAGTTCGCGTAGCAGCAGCTCCGGGACGTTCGTGCTGCGCATCCCCGCGAAGCGGCTCGACTCGGTGATGAAACAGATCGCATCCCTGCCGGGCGGCAAAGTGCTCTGGGAGAACAGCACCAGCCAAGACGTCACCGCTGAGTTCGTCGATTCGGGTGCGCAGCTGCAGATCCTGAAGGCCGAGAAGGCCGCGACGCTTCGCTACCTGAAGAACGCGGGCTCGCTCAGCCAGGCGATCCAGTTCCGCAACCAGGCGTTCAACATCCAGGGCGAGATCGACAAACTCCAGGGGCGGCTCAACTATCTGAGTAACCAAGTGTCCCTGGCGACCATCACCGTGAGCCTTCGCGAGAAGAGCGCGCCCTCCCCGAACGTCAACCAGGGACCGGTGAAGAAGCCGAGTTTGGTTCGTGCGTGGAACCGGGCGGTGAGCGGGTTCCTCGGGGTGCTCAGTGCAGTGATCGTCGGCCTCGGATTCCTGATCCCGCTCGCGATCCTGGGCGGGCTCATCCTGCTCCTGGTCACGCTGGCGAGGCGGAGGCGTCGCGTAGCCAGCTGAGTGCCCTGAAGCGTTCGGCGGCGATGGAGGCGACCGTAGCATCTTCCCCGTCACGGCCCTCCGTCGCACCGAACCATGCGTCGGCCTCCAGCCACGCCGCTTCGATCTGATCCACGGGCCGGACAAGACCGTTCGAACGGAAGGCCGACACCTGGCCGTACCGGGTGATCACCTCATCCAGAGCCTGTGCGTCGACCTCCTCCCCGAACGGTGGAAGCGCCGCGAGGTGCTCCAACGCCCAGAGGAGCGTAGCCAGGGATTCCTTGCGCCACATGCCGTCCGTGATGGCCTCCGGCGGCCACGCACCCGACGCGGCATCGAACAGAAGCCGGTCCCCATCGAGCAGCGCATCGGATAGCCCCTCGCGTTCCAGCCATCGGTCGGTCTCTTGCCGAGCCACCTCGGCTTGCTCCAACCGGTGCGGTTCGTACTCGAACTCCCGCAAGGCGTATTCGATGGTGCCGCGGCGGATGAGCCCGTAGAGGATAAGGGCGCGATCAGAGATCTGCTTGGTGGTTGGGGCCGTCATGGCGGGATTCACATCTCGCGGCGGCCCTCGAGGGCCTGGCTGAGCGTGACCTCGTCCGCATACTCCAGATCGCCCCCGACGGGAAGACCTGAAGCGAGTCGCGTGACCTTGACCCCCGCCGGCTTGATCAGGGCGGCGATGTACATCGCCGTCGCGTTACCTTCGAGGTTCGGGTTGGTTGCGAGGATGACCTCGGTGACGTGATCACGTTCGACGCGGTCCAGGAGTTCCTGCACGCGGAGATCGTCGGGACCGATGCCGTCCAGGGGGCTGATGGCACCGCCCAGGATGTGGAAGCGGCCCTTGATGAGCGCCGCTTTCTCGATGGTGGCGGCGTCCTTCGGCTCTTCCACCACACAGAGCTGCGTGCGGTCGCGCGACTCGTCCTTGCATACGCGGCAGAGATCGCCCTCAGCCACGTTGCCGCACTCGCGGCAGAAGAAGATGCGCTCCTTCGCCTGCACGATGGCTTGCGCCAGCCGACGCGCGTCATCCGCGGGGGCTTTGACCAACCAGAACGCCAGGCGCTGCGCGGACTTTGGTCCCACGCCCGGCAGGCGGCCGAGTTCGTCGATGAGGTCTTGGATCGGACCCTCGTACATCAGTCGCTGGACTCCGCCGGCTGCGCACCGAGCATCTCCTGCACGCGGCGGAGCGCCTCTGCGTCGTCCGGCACGTCTTCTTCCTCGACCAGGTCGATGGTCGCGGGACCGCCGCCGGCCTCACGGAGTTCGCGCACCACGCAGGTGATCGTGGGACGGATCCCGAAGAGGTCTCCGAGCGCGGCGCGCAGTTCGTCCTGGCGCTCTTCGACCTTCTGCGGACCGACCTTGCGGTCGGGCGGGAAGGCGAGCTCGAGCGTCTCGCCGTCGAACTGGGCAACGGTGGCGGATTCCAGGACCGCTTTCAGGATCATCTGGCGCCCCGCGCCGAGGTGTTCGATGAGGCTGGGCCAGGACCGCCGCAGCATCGTGACGTCGACCGCTCCAGCGTC
>JBDTXD010000031.1:0-10205 GCA_040006375.1 Actinomycetota bacterium | reverse complement strand
CGCGACACAGGCTTGACCTTGATTGAAGAAGATCCCGCCGAACGCTCCGGTGGCCGCGGCCTCGAGGTCCGCGTCGGCGAAGACGATGTTGGGGCTCTTCCCACCCAGTTCCAAGCTCACGCGTTTCAGGTCATCGATCGAGGCGCGCAGGATCTCCTTGCCGGTGGCCGTCTGGCCGGTGAAAGCGATCTTGTCGACCCCCGGATGACGGATCAGCGCGCCACCGACCTCGGGACCGCCGATCACCACGTTCACGACGCCGTTGGGGAAGCCCGCCTCGTGGACAAGGTCCATGAGGCGGAGCGTCGAGAGCGGCGCCATCTCGGAGGGCTTCACCACGATCGTGCAGCCGGTCGCGAGCGCCGGGGCCAGCTTGTAGGCGACCTCCAACAGCGGGAAGTTCCACGGCGTGATGGCGGCGACCACACCCACGGGCTCCCGCCGAGAGATGGTGAGCATGCCGGGGATCGAGTTCGGCAGGACCTGACCGGAGATCTTCGTCGCCCAGCCGGCGTAGTAGCGCAGCAACTCGATGGTGAGTGCGATATCGACCGCCTCCGCCTCCCAGAGCGGCTTGCCGTTGTCGAGCACCTCCAGACGTGCGAACTCGTCCTTGTTCGCTTCGAGGAGATCTGCGAGGGACCACATGAGCCTGGCGCGCTGCGTGGGAGGGGTGACCCGCCAGGTCTGGAAGGCACGCGCGGCGGCGACGACCGCGCGGTCGACCTCGCGCTCGGTCGCGAGCGGCGCCATCGCGAGCGTTTGCCCGGTTGCGGGGTTCAGTGTCGCCAACTGTCCGTCTGTTTCAACGAACGCTCCGTCGATGTAGAGGCGCAGCGGCCGTTCAAGGAACTCGATCGATGGGTCGGTGGTCGTCGGCATCTTCCCCTCCCGGTTGGTGGTCAGGCGATCTCGAGGATCTGGCGGCCCAGAACCGCGCGCTTGCGCAGAACGGCGAGCGCCTCCGCGACACCATCGAGCGGATACCGGCCGGCGATCGGCACGGTCATTGCGCCGGTCGACGCCAGCGCCAGCGCGTCCTGCAGATCCAGCCGAGTCGCCGCCACCGTGGAGATGAACGAAGACTCCGGCAGGATGAACTCGATGGGGTGGATCTGGATGGTCTGGTCGGTATATCCCGTCGAAACGAACCGCCCGCCCTTGGCCAGGCAGCGGATGCCCGCCGTCATCGACGCTGTCGTTCCGACCAGCTCGAAGAAGACGTCGGTGCCGCGGCCGTCGGTGAGTTCGCGGACGCGATCTGCGAGCGTGTCGTAGCCCTCCGGCGTGTCGACCAGCACACCCCCGGCCGCGCCGTGGTCCTCGGCCAGCTGGATCTTCTCCGCGCTGTCGGCCACCGCGATGACGCGGGCGCCGGCAAAGGCGGCGGCTTGCGCCACGAGGATCCCGACGCCGCCGATCCCATCGACGACGGCGGTGTCACCCATCCGCAGGCCCGAGAGTTTCGCGGCGTGCATGGCAGTCATCCCCGCGCACGTGAGCACCGATGCGGTCGCGAGATCGACGCCGCCGGGGATGCCCACCGCGTTCTGCTCGGGGACGACCACGTACTCGGCGTCGCCTCCGTCGCGGTTGAACCCCAACTGATCGGGTTCGTTGTCGCAGATGTTCTGGCGGCCTTTCAAGCATTGCTCGCAGTGACCGCAGAAGATCTTGTTGTAGATGGCCACGCGGTCACCGGGCTTGAGGCTCGCGCCGTCACCGGCGGACTCGACGACGCCGGCCGCCTCGTGCCCGAGGGTCATCGGGTACGGGTCGGGTTTGATCATGCCGTCCAGGATATGGAGGTCGGTTCCGCACACCCCCGCGGCGTGGATCTTGACGAGTACCTCACCCGGACCGGGCTGCGGCACGTCGACATCGTCCAACCGGAGGGTGAGATCTTCGTGGATCCTGGCTGCCTGCATGTACCGTGCTCCTTCGCTAGGGGTGAGCTGTGTCGGGACCGTGATAGGCGAGGTCCCAGAACGCCACTTCATATCGCGTCGAACGCTCGAAGATCGGGAACAGCGTCGCCATCCGGGCCTTGTCGTGCGGGTCTGCCAGCCGGTCCAACAGCGCGGTCGTCTCCTCGACGAGCGCGCCGTAGGCATCGTTGCCGAACATCCGTATCCAATCCGCATAGATCGGATCCTGCGGCGTGCTCTCCATGAGGGGCTGGGCGAGTTCGCCGTAACTCCACTGGCAGGGAAGGACCGCGGTGAGCCCCTCGACAACGTCGCCCTGTGCGCAGGTCGCGAGCAGGTGCCGGGTGTAGTCGTAGGCCGCCGGGGCAAGCGAGGCTACCCCGCCGAGCGCCGCGGGGTCGCCACCCAGCCGCTCCAGGAACGACAGGTTCGCCGGGATCTCGTGCTCGACGATCTGGCCCAGGAATCGCGAAAGCGTGGAAAGCGCGCGCCGATCTGGTGCCTTCGAGGCGATGAGCGAGATGGACCGCGCGTAGTCCTCCAGATAGAGGACGTTCTGCTCGAAGTAGCGCCGGAAGGTCTCGTGGGGAAGGGAGCCCGCCGCGATCTCCCGCACCATCGGATGCCCGGTTGCTCGAGCCCACGCGTCGGCGCCGGCCTCGTGCAGCATCCCAGACACGTCCTGGGACCGCGGCTCCAACATGAGATGCACTACATCAGATACCAAAGTCGAAAGTCAAGCGGGATCGGGGGAGGTTTCGGCCGCAGGTGCGCCCGCCTCCAGCTGGTCGTTCATGACGCTGCGGATATGGGCGCGCATCCGCAGTTCCGCTTCCCCTGGGTCACCCGCCGCGATGGCCTCAACGATCCGGGCGTGCTCCTCCACGGATGCCTCGACCCGGCCCGGGATGTCTTCGGTGAGCTTGCCGATCCGGGCTAGGTGCGCTTGGAGGTTCTCGATGAGCGCCCGAACGCGTTGGTTGGTGACCTGGTCGTAGACGACGACGTCGAACCGGCCGAGGAGTTCGGCCAGCTGCGTGATCTCTCCGTCGGCACGGAGCTGCCGGCTCTGCTCGACGATCTGGGCAAGTTGGGCGAGCGTCGCCACCGACGCCGATCCTGCCGCGGCGCGGGCGGCCGCGCCTTCCAGAAGTTCACGCAGTTCGTAGATGTCGCGGAGATCCTCGGGCGCATAGCCGGTCACCACGGCGCCCTTGAAGGAGGTGGTCTCGACCAGCCCTTCCCGTTCCAGCCGGGTGAACGCCTCCCGCACGGGAGTCTTGCTCACGCCGAGCTGGTCGGCCATCGCGGCCTCGCGGAGCGGCTCCCCCGGCTTGAGGCGAAGATCGATGATCGCTCCGCGCACCTCTTCATAAACCCAGTCGGTCACCTTGCGCCGATCGTGCCTGGCGCTGAAGACCCCGCCCGATCCCGGCTCAACCCATCCTTCGTTCTCCACTTCGGCCCCTTCCGGTTTCTCGTTCATGTCCCTGCGCCCTTTGGCTCAACCAGTTCCACGAGCATCCCCCCGAACGCCGAAGGATGGATGAACGCGATGAGCGAACCCATCCCGCCGGCGCGCGGGGCTTCGTCCACGAGCCGCACGCCGCGCGCGCGGAGGTCCTCCAGCGCAGGAGCCAACGCATCCACGGTGAACGCCACGTGATGCAAGCCCGGTCCTCGCTTGTCCAAGAATGTCTGCACCACACCGGGCCCGGTGGCCTCGAGGATCTGCACGAACGCGCCGCCCACCCCATACATCCGCTCGATGAATCCGGCTCCCTGTTCGGCGATCGGCTGCGTACTCAGCAAGTCGCAGAGCGCGCCCTCGGCGGCGGGGTCCTCTCCGCGAGCGAACGCGACATGGTGAAGACCGAGCACGCGCCACTTCGCCTGCGTCGATCCAGTCACCATGTCGGTCACCTCCCGGGCCGCCGCATCCTAGGGGATCCCCGGTTCGCTACGTGCCGGCGCATCCAGCTCCGCCACACACCCCGCGAACGTCCGGACGGTCTGCATCCGCTCCTGCCCGAGGGGGAACACGTTGACCGAGTCCGCGCCCGCCTCGGTAGCGGCTCGGATGTGGCTGAGCGCCAGGTCGCGGTTCCCCGCCAGCGCCACGCGCCGGACGAACCCATCCGGCAAGAGGCTCGCCGCGGAGGCGGCCTCCTGGAACTCGCCTCCCGCGTAGCGCTCTCGTACCTCTTGGATGAGGTCGGGGGCAAGCCCCGCGAGTTCGCAGATGACGGGCGCGGTCTGCGGGAACCATGCCGCGATCGAACGCGCGGACCCCAGCGCGCGGTCCTCATCCTCATCGATGGCCCCGTAGGCGAACACGGCGACGTGAGGTCGCGGGCGTCCCGCCTTGTCGGCCCCGCGGTCCACGTGCTCGAGCGCCCACGCGATGGCCTCGGGGAACAGGCCGACCAGGAGGATGACGCCGTCTGCGACCTCGCCCGCCAGCTCAAGCGTCCGAGGACCGCTCGCCGAGATGAAGATGTCGATGTCGGATCTGGCTGCGAACCGCAGATGCGCCTCATCCAGGGAGAACACCCGATCGGTGGCGCTCACGTGTTCCCCCCGCCATAGCGCCCGGATAGCCGAGATCGACGCGCGCAGCGAATCGAGGCGCGCCGGCTTCATCCCGAGCGCGAGCAGGGGCCGGTCTCCCGCGCCGATGCCCAGAACGAACCGCCCGCCCGAGATCTCATCGACGGTTGCCGCCGAGGCCGCGGTGATCGCCGGGTGCCGGGTCAACGGGTTGGTCACCGCCGTGCCCAGACCAAGCCTGGGGGAGGTCATCGCGGCGAGCGTGAGGTAGGCGTAGGCGTTGCGCGCATGCAACGACGAATCCGTGAGCCAGAGCCGGCCGAATCCGAGTTCGTCGATCTCGCGGACCATCTCCTGGAACAGCGGTGGTTCGTACGCTCCCTGGAGCACGACCCCGGACCCGATGCTCATCGGAGCCCCGCGCGGTAGCGGGTCACGGTCGCAGCCAAGATCTCGAGCCCGGCGGCGATCGGCGGCACGTCGATCCATTCACCGAGGGTGTGCTCCCCGCCACCGGTAGTAACACCGACCGCCACGGCCGGGATCCCGACCTGGTGCGCAGCGTTCGCGTCGGTGCTCGTCGGCACGAACGACGGGGTGATCCCCGCCTCGGCGAGCGCCTCGGCGGCCGCCCCTGCCAGCGGGTGATCCTCCCCGATCCCTCCCGCAGGGCGCCCTCCCAGATCATCGCTCTCCACCCTGAACCCCTCCGCGCCGCGCGCGATCTCCTGGTCCGCCGCTCGTTCCAACGCGGCGAGTGCAGCCGGACCCTCGGCCCGAACCTCGAGATCGAACCACGCCTCGCGCGCCCGTGCGTTGACCGCCTCGCCGCCGCCCATCCGACCGACGTTCACGGAGATGCGCGTGCCGGGGACACCGCGCGTGCCGAGCGCGTCCAGCGCCGCGACGATCTTCGCTGTGGCGATGACGGCGCTGGGTGCATCTGCGGCCTCCCACGCATGTCCCCCCGGGCCCGAGACGTACACGCGCCGCCGGATCGACCCGACCCCGGTGATCGACACCCGTCCCAGATAGTTCCCCTCCACCGCGAGGAAGGCGCCGATCGGTTGCGGAGGTGACGCGAGGGCGTTGCGGATCCCGATGAGGTTCCCGAGCCCCTCCTCCCCGACCGTGGCCACGAGCCAGATGGGCCCGGCGCCGGCATCGCGCAGCAGCGATCCCACCGCGGAGAGCGCGGCCACGGCAACCGAATCATCGGCAACGCTCGGTCCCAGCAGTCGTTCCCCATCACGCCGGGCGCCGTGGATGATCTCCCGGCCGAACACCGTGTCCAGGTGCCCGCCGAGGAGCAGGGCAGGTCCTTCGCCCTGCGAGACCTCAGCCCACACGTTGCCGACGCCATCGATGTGCGCATGGGTCCATCCATCACCGGTCCACCAGTCGCGGACCACCGCGGCGCGCACGGATTCCTCGCCGGTCGGCGCCGGGATCGAGGCGAGCCGTTCGGTGCGGGCGAGGACCTCGGACGCGAGCGAGGCGGCATCGGGCGAGGCGGCGGCGTTCGTCCGAGGATCGTTCATAGCGCGATCGCCACCTGTTGGGCGACGAGTTGATCGATCTCACTCTGGGCCAGACCGGCTTCGGTCAGCACCGCACGGGTGTCCGCGCCAAGGCGCGGTGGCGGCGAAGGATAGGCGAGTGGCGCGCGGTCGATGCGCACGGGCATGCTCACGACGCGAAGGTCACCGGCCGTGTCGTGTTGCAGCGTCTGTACCGCGCCGAGCGCCGCCGGCTGCGGGCCGGAGAACACCTGCGCGACGTCGCGCACCTCGGACGCAGGCACCCCTTCGGCGGCAAGGAGCGCGAGCCAGTGGGCGCTCGGTTCCGTGGTAAGGATGGTCTCGAACCGGGTCGTGAGTTCGTCACGGTTCCGGACCCGGGCGGCGTTGTCGGCGAAGCGCGGATCGGCGGGGAGGTCGGCCAGCCCCAGGACCGCGCAGCAGCGGACCCACAGCTCCTCCGAGCCCGCTCCCGCGAGCACGATCCAACCGTCCGCGGTGCGGAACCCGCCGTAGGGCGCGAAGGTCGGCGAGTGCGTTCCGAGCAGCCCCGGCACCTCCCCGGAGACGAACATGCTGGCGGCCACCGTCCCCAGGCTCGTGAGGGCGAACTCCAACAGTGAGGACGACACCAGCCGGCCGACCCCGGTTCGTTCGCGCTCGATGTGGGCCGCGAGCAGGCCGAGCGCGCAGCTGAGACCGGCGCCGACGTCCAGCACCGGCGCGCCAACCTTCACCGGGCCCGACTCGGGGCTGCCGGTCACGCTCATAACGCCGCTCTCAGCCTGCAGGATCAGATCGAACCCCCCGCGTGCTGCGTCCGGACCCACATCGCCGTATCCCGAGATCGAGCCGTAAACGATCCTCGGATACCGCACATGGACCTGCTCCCATGAAAGCTGGTGCCGAACCAGGCTCCCCGGCCTCGCGTTCTCCACCAGGAAATCCACGCCGGCCAGCAGCCGGTCCATGGCGCGGGCGGCAAGCGGGGAACGGAAGTCCAGCGCCACGCTCCGCTTCCCGGCGTTCAGCGACATGAAGAGGACGGATTCGTCGCCGGCTCGCTCTGTGCCCTGCACGCGATAAGGGTCGCCGCCGGGCGGCACCTCGATCTTGACGACGTCGGCGCCGAGCGCGGCGAGCGCGGCCGTAGCCTGCGAACCGGACACGAACCGCGTGAGATCGAGCACGCGGAGTCCCGTGAGCGGCGCGGCCGTCGGGACCTCGTCGGTCACCACGGGGCAGGCTCCCTGAACTCTCCGAACGCCTTGCGGAACACACCGGCCATCTCGCCCACCGTGGCGCCGGCACGGGCAGCATCGATGAGCGGTGGCATGACGTTGCTGCCGTCGACGCTCGCGCGGGCGAGCGCCGACATCGCGTTCGCGTGCAGGACCGTGTCGCGAGCCTGAACCCGGGCTGCGGTTCGCGCGATCTGCCGCTCCGCGACGCCGTCGTCCAGCCGGAAAAGGTCGATGGGCGGGGGCGCATCCTGCTCTGCGTACACGTTGACGCCCACCTTCGGGCGAGCGCCGTCGGCGACCTGACGCTCGGTGCGGTATGCCGACTCGGCGATCCACCGCTGGGGGACCCCCGCTTCGATCGCGGCCACCGCACCACCGGTCGCCTCGATCTCCACGATCACGCCGAGCGCGCGGGTCTCCAGTTCGTCCGTGAGCGACTCCACCACGTACGAGCCGGCCAGCGGATCGACGGTCCGCGCCACCCCCGATTCAAGCGCGATGATCTGCTGGGTCCGCAGCGATAAGGTGACCGCCTCCTCCGACGGGAGTTCGTAGGCCTCGTCGTAGCCCATCACATGGATCGACTGCGCGCCGCCCAGCACCGCGCCCAGACATTGGATCGTCGAGCGGATGATGTTGTTGAGCGGCTGCTGCGCCGTGAGCGTCGTCCCCGAGTTCCCGGAGAAGAACCGGAGCCGCGCCGATCGCGGGTCGGCTGCGCCGAACCGTTCCGTCGCGATCTTGAACCACAGGCGCCGGGCCGCCCGCAGCTTCGCAACCTCTTCGAACAGATCCATCGTCGTCGCGAAATGGAAGCTGAGTCGCGGCGCGAACGAATCGAACGCCAGCCCGCGGGCCATCAGCGCCTCTGCGTAGGCGATGGCGGAGGCCATGGTGAGCCCCAGTTCCTGCACCGCGTCACACCCCGCCTCGCGGGCGTGGTAGCCCGTGATCGAGATCGGGTTGAACCGTGGCAGATGCTCGGACGCGAACGCGACGACGTCGCACGCTAGACGCATGGAAGGAGCGGGTGGGTAGATGAATGTCTTGCGAGCCAGGAACTCCTTGAGGATGTCGTTCTGCAGGGTGCCGGTTAGCCCGTCGAACGCGACCCCCTGCCGCTCGGCGGCCACGAGGTAGCCGGCCAGGATGATCGGCGCGGTGGCGTTGATCGTGAAGTTCACCGAGACCTCGTCCAGCGCCAGCCCGTCGAAAAGGTCGACCATGTCCGCGGCGGTGTCGATGGCAACGCCCACCCGCCCCACCTCGGCGCGGGCCTCCGGGGCGGCCGAGTCATACCCCAGCTGCGTCGGCAGATCGAACGCGACGGAGAGCGCTGTCTGCCCCTGGCTCCGCAGGAAGTGATATCGCTGGTTCGTCTCCTCCGGCGAACCGAACCCCGCGAACTGCCGCATGGTCCACAGCTGGCCCCGGTACATCGACGGGTAGGGACCGCGCGTGTACGGCGGCATGCCCGGAAGGCCGAGCCGCTCCTCCAACCCCGGTGCGACGTCTGCGGCTGTGTAGACCTCTTCCACCGGAAGGCCCGAGTCCGAGGTCACGCCCGCGGGGCCTTCCTTCGGGCTCACGCAGTCTCCCGTTGGGCAACGAGCGCGAGGACGGAGGACACCACGGCGTCCAAACTCGAACCCGCCGGATGCACGGCGGCCACGCCGAGCCGGATCAGCGCGTCGGCATCCTCGGCCGGGATGGTCCCCCCCAGGATCACCGGCACACCGTGGAGCCCCTGGGCATCGCGTTCGCGCAGGAGATCGGAGACCAGGACCAGATGCGCGCCCGAGAGCACGGAGATGCCGATGGCATCGGCGCTCTCGTCGAGCGCGGCGCGGATGATCTCGGCGACGCTTCGCCGAAGGCCCAGATAGATAACCTCCGCGCCTGCATCCCGGAGCGCCATCGCCACGACCTTGATCCCGCGATCGTGTCCGTCAAGCCCCGGCTTGGCCAACACGATGCGCGGACTCATGCGAGCACCCCGGCGACCATGACGGGACGCCCGTCCAGTTCGAGTGTCGCGTCCTTCATCACGCAGTCCAGGTGTGCGATCGCGTCCACGACCCCGCCGTAGGCGATCGAATTCCCCAGGGCGATGTGCGCCGTGCCGAGCGCCGATTCGGTCTCCATGGGCACGCCGCAGACGCGGCCGGCCGGGTTGAACGCCATCGAGACCTCGGCCAGGTTCGACATGCGCTCGTCTGCGCAGCGAGCGAGCATCTCCCGCAGACGCCCTGCCTCTTCGCCCTCGAGCCCAACCATCTCCCCGTCCTCGATCGTGATCACGACCGGTTCGGGGAGCGGTCCCGGTCCCATGAAGAGGAGGTCCGCGTCCACGACCACCACGCCCGAGGTCGAACCCTCAACGGGCGCGGTGCCCGCCTCGATGTCCGGGGGCGCCATGTAGGCGCCCGGCTCGCGCGCCATCCCGTGCAGTACGCGGCCAGGCCTGCCCCGCACCGATCCGCGGAGATCGGTGCCGCCTGGGGTCGTGATCCGGTAGGTGTCCGCCGTCCCCCACGCCGCGCCGACCCGTTCGGCATCGGCGCGGATCGCGTCGAAGTCCACGGTGAGCGGGCCGCCGTCGCGGAAGGTGTCCAGGCGAACGCCCGGCATGGCCAAGTATCGAACGCCTGCGTCGGTCGCGCGGCGTCGCGCCAGACTCGACCCGATGAACAGGCTGGTGAGCTCGATCACCGCACCCGCGCGGAGCATCTGGGCCGCGGCGTCGGCAGGTGGCTCGGACCCGGGCAAAGGCGGCATCGGGATGACCGCCACCGCGGGCTCCCCGCCCCTGCGGCGGATCCCGTCCGTGAGCGCCTCGACCACCGCCCCATCGGTGCCCTCGTCGGTCAAGAGCATGATCCGCTCGCCGGTCCGAACGGCCAGACAGCGGTCGAGCAGGGTGTCCACCCCCGATCCGGCGTTCGCGGCCATCTGCGGTTACT
>JBDTXD010000030.1:0-10530 GCA_040006375.1 Actinomycetota bacterium | reverse complement strand
TTCCAGAAGTTCGCGCCGTGGCGCCCCGAAGGCTACGAGGAGGTTGCGGGCACCGGGCTGGGGTTGTTCATCGCTCGCGGGATCGTGCGGGCCCACGGCGGGGATATCCACTTCGCGGAGCGGCCCAGCGGCGGTACCATGCTTTCCATCCAGCTCCCGACGGGGCGGCCGATGGAGGGAACCGAGTGAGCGACGCGAGCCGCAAAGTCACGCTGTTGATCTGCGACGACCATAAGGTCCTCACCGACGCGCTGGCCATGGTTGTCGGTCTCGACGCCGGCCTAGCCATGATCGCCCCGCCGGTGCACACGGCCGAAGAGGCGATCGAGATCTCGGCCGATCAGCTTCCCGACGTGGTGCTCATGGACATCGTCTTCAAGGGTGGGATGTCGGGTATCGACGCCACCCGGGCGATCAAAGCGGCCTCGCCATCCACGAAGGTGGTCATCATGACTGCCCACGACGACGAGCACCTGCTGGTGGAAGCCGTCGAGGCGGGCGCCTCGGGGTTCTTGGGCAAGGACGAGGCGGCCGAGGAGATCCTGTCCGCGGCCAAGGCGGCTGCCGACGGGGAAGTCCTCATCGACCCGGCAACGCTTACGCGACTGCTGCACCGGGTGGCGCTTGAACGCGAGGAGCGCCGGGATGCGATGAACCTGCTCTCGGATCTCACCGAGCGGGAGAAGGAGATCCTCCAGCTCTTGGCCGAGGGGATGCGGAACGACGACATCGCCACGAAGCTCTTCATCAGCCCGCAGACGGTCCAGACCCATATCCGGAACATCCTGGGCAAGCTGCGGGTGCATTCGAAGCTCGAGGCCGTGGCCTTCGGGGTTCGCCACGGGGTCATCTCCGTCTAAAGAACCACCTGGACACGGGTCTAAAGTCGCCCCTGCGACCTACCGACATCATTCGAGAACACAGCGCGGCTTCAACGCCGCTGGGTAAGGGCCACCACCCCCTCGGTGACCCCGACCGATGTTGGGCCCGAGTCCACCCCTCCCGGACTCGGGCCCTACTTCATCCCGAGGTGCGTTCCCGCTCTCAACCCAGACCGGAACGACGCACCTTGCCCGATGCGGTTCGTGGGATCTCCGCGACCAGGTGCAGCTCCCGCGGGAACTTGAATCGGGTGAGGCGCCCCTCGACGTGGATCTGGAGGTCGCGCAACGTCGGCGGCGAGTCCAGATCCGCGGGGACCACAAACGCCGTGACATGGGAACCCCATTCGGGGTCGGGGACCCCTGCGACCGCGACATCGACGACCTTCGGATGATCGGCCAAGGCCCGTTCCACCTCCTGGGGCCACACCTTCTCGGCCCCCGTTCGGATGAGATCGTCCGACCGGCCGGCCACGACGAGGCGTTCACCGTTCATCGCCCCGAGGTCGCCGGTCCGCAACCACCCGTCGGTAGTGAACGCTTCGGCGGTCGACTGGGGATCCCGGCGATACCCACTCATGATCGTTGGTCCGCGCAGTTCGATGGCGCCATCGGGGTCGAACCGGACGTCGGTCTCCGGGAAGGGGATCCCGTCGTAGGCGACCCCCCCGGTGGTTTCGGTGAGGCCGTACGTGGTGACCACGCGGGCTCCGAGTCGTTCGGCGGCCGCGCACAGAGCGACATCCAGCGGGCCTCCCCCAACCAGCAGGGTCACTCGTTCCAGCGGGATCCCACTTGCTACCAGCCGCTGCACCATCGTGGGCACGACCGAGGCGAACACCGGCCCGACCGCGGTGGCAGCGGCGGCGATCCGTTCAGGATCGAACCGTTCCTGCACGGAGACCGGACCGCCCAGGATCGCCGAGCGCAGGAGAACGAGCATCCCCCCGACGTGCGCGGGTGTGAGGCATGCCACCCACGGCGCATCCACCGCCGCGCCCAAGGCCCGCGTGGAGGAATGCACGGCTGCCGCCACCGACTCCTTCGCGAGTTCGGCGAGTTTGGGTGCGCCCGATGTACCCGACGTCGCCATCACCAATCCGATCCGCTCACCGATCGAGCTCCCGGTGTCGCGGATCTTCGTGCCCTCCGCGGAGACGATCACCCCGGGGTCCGCCAGGGCGAGGATCGCGCGAAGTTCGGCCACGGGGGCACGTACGTCCAGGGGGAGGATCGCGGCGCCCGCGGCCCAGATATCGGTCACCGCGTCCAGCCAGGCGGGGCCGGGAGCGAGTCGAAGCGCGACCAGATCACCGGGCCCGACGCCGAGTCGTTGGCTCAGGCTCACGTCGGGTAGGCTAGCCGAAACGTAGGAGTAACCGCTCTAGGAGTCGATGGTCACATGGTGGGGATCGAGTGGCAGCCGTCCGGCGAGTGGACCGACATCCGCTACGAGACGGCCGAGGGCATCGCGAAGATCACGATCGACCGCCCGCAGGTGCGTAACGCCTTCCGGCCGCTGACCACGAAGGAACTGATCCAGGCCTTCGATATGGCGCGCGAGGACGCGGAGACCGGCGTCGTCATCCTGACGGGCCAGGGCTCGGAGGCGTTCAGTTCGGGCGGGGACCAGAAGATCCGCGGCGACGACGGGTACGTGGACGAACGTGGCATCGGGCGGCTGAACGTCCTTGATCTGCAGATCCAGATCCGCCGGCTGCCCAAACCAGTGGTGGCGATGGTCGCAGGCTACGCGATCGGAGGCGGGCACGTCCTGCACCTGTGCTGCGACCTCACCATCGCCGCGGAGAACGCACGGTTCGGTCAGACGGGACCGCGGGTCGGGTCGTTCGACGGCGGATACGGGATCGGCTTGCTGGCCCGTCAGATCGGCGAGAAACGCGCGAAGGAGATCTGGTTCCTCTGCCGCCAATACGACGCGGCAACCGCGCTCAGCTGGGGATTGGTGAACGCGGTCGTGCCACTGGAGGACCTGGAGACCACCACCGTGTCATGGTGCCGCGAGATGCTCGCGGAGAGCCCGCTCTCACTCAGGCTGCTGAAAGCTGGGTACAACGCCGGCGTGGACGGACTGGCGGGCGTGCAGCAGCTCGCAGGCGATGCCACGCTCCTCTATTACATGAGCGAAGAAGCGCAGGAGGGCCGCGACGCGTTCAAGGAGAAGCGGGGCCCCGATTTCACGCGCTTCCCCAAGCGTCCATGACATCCGCGAGGATCTGGTGGCAGGGCGCGCGCCCGCGCACCCTGGGCGCAGGACTGATACCGGTCCTGGTGGGAACCGCCGTCAGCGGCCACCTCATCTGGTGGCGGTTCGCGGCCGCGCTCATCGTCGGCGGCGGATTACAGATCGGCGTCAACCTGGCGAACGATTACTTCGATGGCGTCAAGGGGGTGGATACGGCCGAGCGGATGGGCCCGCCACGGCTCACGCAGGGCGGCGCGGCGGCGCCACGTGCGGTGTTGATCGCGTCGCTGGTCGCACTCGGCGCGGCAGCGGTCGCCGGGCTCGCGCTCGCGCTCGCGACCTCACTCGTCCTCATCCTGGTGGTCGGGGCGCTCGCGCTGGTGGCGGCGCTGCTCTACTCCGGCGGCCCTCGCCCCTACGCCGGCCTGGCCCTTGGCGAACTCATGGTGTTCGTGTTCTTCGGCTTGGTCGCGACGTGTGGCAGCGCGTATGTGATGGTGGAGACCATCCCTGCCGGCGCGTGGTGGTGCGGGTCGGCGCTCGGCCTGCTCGCCGTTGCGATCCTTATGGCGAACAACCTGCGTGATATCCCGACGGACGGGCAGACGGGGAAGCGGACCCTTGCGGTCCGCGTGGGCGACGCGCGAACCCGCCGCCTCTACCGGCTGACCGTCGTCGCGTCCTTCGCCCTGATCGCGGGTGGCGCGCTGGTGCACGTCTACGCGCCCCACGCCGGCCTCTCACCGTGGGCGTTGATCGGACTGGCGGCCTGGGTCCCGGCGATCAAGCCGATGGAACTGGTCGGCACCGCGTCGGGCCGTGAACTCATCCCCGTCCTGGTCGGCACCGCGAGGGTGCACGCGGCGTTCGGGCTGCTCATGACCGCGGGGCTCTTCCTCTCGCTCCATGTCGGCCCCGCCCATCCCCTTCACCCGCATCTATGAGGTGCGCCACATGAGTCTGGGCGATGTCGCACTCCAGCATGCGAGCGTCCTCGTGGACGAACTCGTCGCGCGCGGCATGCGGTACGCGTGCCTGTCCCCGGGCTCCCGCTCCACGCCGCTCGCACTCGCACTGGAACGCGACCAGCGCGTCCAGACCTTCATCCATCTGGATGAACGCTCGAGCGCGTTCTTCGCCCTCGGGATCGCGAAGGTGACGCGGCAGCCGGTGGGCGTCGCGTGCACCAGTGGCACCGCTGCCGCCGAGTTCTTCCCCGCCGTGGTCGAGGCGTCCCAGTCACGCATACAGCTCGTGCTGATGACCGCCGACCGGCCACCGCGGGTTCGCGGTACCGGCGCGAATCAGACCATCGATCAGACAGGGTTGTACGGGTCCTACGCCGCCTTCGCGGAGCTGCCGCTGCCGCTCCCGAACGGGCCCGTCGCCGGCGGTCTCATCCGCTCGCTCGTCGGTGTCGCGTTCGATCACGCGCCCACCGACAGACCCGTTCATCTCAACGTGCCGTTCGATGAGCCACTTATGCCCGAGGGCGAGGTGATCGGCGTCGACGAAGGTCAGGTGCAGACGGCCCAGGAGCGCGCACTCGACGACGGACCCGGCGAGGAGGCCCGGTCGGCCGCTGCTGAGACGGTCGCCGGCGCGATCGAGGGGACGAACGGTGTCATCGTGATCGGCTCGGCCCTGGGCGGCCCGCTCCGACAAGTGCTTTCGCTGGCGGATGCGCTGGGCTGGCCCGTGATCGCCGAACCCTTGAGTGATTGCCGCGTACCGCCTTCCGCCGGCGGAACCACGGTGCTCGCCGCGGGCCAGACGTTGATCGGGGCTCGAGCGTGGGTCGGTTCCCACACCCCGCAAACGGTCATGCAGATCGGCGCGACGCCGACGACGCGCGCCACGCAGGCGTTGGTCGCCGCTGCCGAGCACCGCATCGTCGTGGATCGCCGTCACCCCGATCCCGACCCGGAAGGCAATGCCACGATCCGCTTGCGGGAGGACCCGGTGGCCCTGGCCACCGCGCTCCTGGAACGCGGGACGCCGCTGCAGCCCGCCGATCCCGCTTGGCTCGCCTACTGGCGAACCGCCGACCTCGCGGCGCGCGTAGCCATGGACGGCGTGCTGGACGCAGCGAGCCCGCCCTTCGAACCACGGATCGCGCGGGACCTCGTGGCGGCGTTGCCGGCGGGCGCCACCCTCTTCGTCGGGTCCTCGACCCCCGTGCGCGATCTCGACCTCGCGATGGCCCCACGCGCAGACGTCAGGGTGCTCGCGAACCGAGGGGCGAGCGGCATCGACGGCAACGTCAGCACGGTGCTCGGGGCTGCGGCCGTGGCGCCGGATACGGGCTCGCCCGTCTACGCCCTTATGGGAGACCTCACCTTCCTCCACGACGTCGGGCCGTTCCTCTGGCTCGCCCGGATCGGCATCGACGCGGTGATCATCGTCGTGGACAATGGGGGCGGGGGGATCTTCGGCCTCCTGGCGCAGCGCGACCTTCCCGAGTTCGACCGCCTGTTCAAGACGCCGCACGATCTCAGCCTCAGGAACATCTGCGAGGCGGCGGACGTGGCGTATCAACGGGTGGAATGGGCCGAGGAGTTCGTTCCCTCGATCCACGAAGCCGAACGCATGGGCGGCGTCGTCGTGGTCCATGTCCCGATCGACGGGGACCATGCGATCCGGCGGCGGAAGATGCTCACCGCAGCGGTCGTGGAGGCGCTTCGCACCGCCGGGCCTCCTGCCCGGGAGCGTTAAGCGGCGGCTTCTTTAGCAAGGTCGGATGTCCTGCCCCGTAGTTCGCGCATCTCGGCCCTCGTCTTCTTGTGCGAGGAGCGGAGCGTCCCCACGGCCACCAACGCGCCCGCAAGGAATATGATCGTTCCCAGGACGAACACCTGGGGTGGGATGCCCGTCTTCACCGATCCGTAGACATAGAGCGGGAACGTGACGGTCTGGCCCGCGACGAACTGCGTGATCACGAAGTCGTCGACGGAGAGCGCGAACGCGAGCAGCGCGCCGGCCAAGATCCCCGGCCAGATGGTCGGCAGGGTGATCAGACGGAACGTCTGGAACGGACCGGCATAGAGATCTTGACCGGCCTCCTCCATCGACGTGTCGAACCCGGCCAGTCGAGCGCGAACCGTCACGGCCACGATCGCGATGTTGAACATCACGTGCGCCGCGAAGATCGTCCACATCCCGCGGTGGACCTGGAGCGTCACCAGGAGCGACAGCAACGAGGACCCCATCACGATCTCGGGCGCCGAGATGTTGAGGAACATCACGAAGTCCACGACGCGCCGGCCCCGGTATCGGTAGCGGACGAGCGCGAGGGCCATCAGCGTGCCCAAGATCGTGCAGACGATCGTGCTGCTTACGGCGATGATGAGCGTGTTCTTGAGCGCCTCGGTGAGGTCACGGTTCTCCAAGATCGAGCGGTACCAGAGCGTCGTGAATCCATGCCAGGCGAACGTCACTTTCTCGAAATCCTGTGGGGTCTGGTTGAAGCTGTAGACGATCATCACGGCGATGGGCAGCATCAGGTATGCGATGACGACCTGGGTGAAACCGGGGAGCACGAACCGCGTCCACCGTTGCCGGCGCTCGCGTCTGACGGGCTGTTCGATCTCGCTCACACGTACTCCCCGAGAGAGTCGGTGCCCAGCACGCGGGCGTACGCGGTGATGCCGACCAGCAGGCCGACCATCAGCACCATCGACAGTGCCGACGCCATCGGATAGTCGAACGTCCTGCCCAGGAACAGGTCCTGGATCTTCGTCCCGATCATCGTCGTGCTGGTGCCGCCCAGGATCGCCGCGTTCACGTAGTCGCCCGCCGAGGGGATGAAGGTGAGCAAGAACGCCGCGAAGATGCCGGGCGCTGTGTTCGGCAGGATCACCTTCAAGAAGACCGCCCGCCGGTCCGCGTACAGGTCGCCCGCGGCCTCCACCACCCGTTTGTCGATCTTCTCCAGGCTGACGAAGAGCGGCAGCACGGTGAAGGGCAGCGCGTTGTACGCGATCCCCGCCATGACCGCCCATGGTGTGGCCAGGATGTGGAACCCCGCGGGGAGCAGGTGCCAGCTCCGCAGCGTGCTCAGCACGATGCCCTCGTCCGACAGCACGAACGACCACGCCAGGGAACGGATCACGAACGAGACGAAGAACGGCAGCAGGAGGAGCAGCAGGTACATGTTCTTCCGTGTCCCGGCGTAGAACGCGATCCAATACGCCACCGGGTATCCCACGATGAGCGTGGCGATCGTGACCACCGTGGCGTACTCGAGCGAACGGATGAGCGGCGTGTGGTACTGGCCAAGACCCTGGGCATATTCGGCCAGGTGGAAGGTCTGCCGGAACCCGATGTCGATGTTCCCCGTCTGCAGGCTCACGGATGCCATCGTGAAGAACGGGATGACGAACAGCACCAGGAGCCAGAGCCCCCCGGGAGCGGTAAGCGCGTACGGCGCCAGTCGTTTCCTCCAGCGGCCGCCCCTACGCGGCGCGGGAGGGGCTATCCGATGATCGGCTGGAAGGTGTCGTTCCACAGCTTCTCATCATCGAAGTTCTTGTAGGTGTAGTAGCCGTGTGACTGCGCCTGGAACGCTGCGTCGGGGAAGACGAGTGTGCTCTTGGCCACGGTCGGGTCCTTCAGTTCGTTGAGGATGATCGGCTGCGCTTCGGGAACGGGCGTCACGTACCAGACCCAGTCGGCGATCTCGGCAGCGACCTCCGGCTGGAAGACGTAGTCGACGTAGGTCATGGCGTCCAGCGGATTCTTCGCCCCGAGCGGGATCATCATCGCATCTGTCCAGAACATGATGCCTTCGTCCGGGACGATGAACTCGAGCTCGGGGTATCCGATCTGCGTCGCCTGGAACACGTCGCCCGACCACCCAAGCCCGATCCATGTGTCACCGTTCTCGATGGCGCTGATGTAGCTCTGATCGTAGTAATTGCGAACCAGGCCGGCATCCTTCTGATCCTGGAGCCGCGCCGCGGCTTTGGTCCAGTCGGCAGGAGTGGATGTCACCGGGTCGACCCCATCCAGGAGCAACGAGATACTGCCTATCTCGGTGTTGTCGTCCATCATGCCAACCTTGCCCTTGAAGTCCGGGTTCCACAGATCGCCGTAACTGGTGATGTCCTGATGCACGTACTTGCGGTTGACGACGATCCCGGTGAATCCCGACTGCCAGGCAGCCGTGTACTTGTTCCCCGGGTCGTAGACCGGATCCTTCACCAGATCGCTCGCGTACTTCGTGAAGTTCGGCATGCGTGTGTGATCGAGCGGCGTGAGCCAACCGAACTCGATCAACCGGGTCAGCTCGGCCCCGTTGGTGATGACGAAGAGGTCCCAGCCGGTGTCCTGCCCGGCCTGAAGAGACGGACGAAGGGTCGCGAAGAACGAGGCATTGCCCTGCACCGATGGTTTGTAGTTCACGGTGATATCCGTGTCGGCTTTGAACTGGTCCAGGGTTGGGTGCGTGCCCTTCTTCGTGTCGATGTAATACGGCCAGTTCGCGAAGTTGAATTCCCCATGTGTCTTCTGCGACGACCAGAACGCCGACCAATCCTTCTCGCTCTGACCGGTAGCCTTCGGCGCTCCGCTGACCCCGCACGCAGCCAGGACGGAACTCAGGCTGATCGCCCCGACGCCGAGGCCCGCGTACTTCAGCACATCGCGCCGTGAAAGTCGGGGCTGGGTGAGCCCCCGGATCAAGGCTGGGTCGAGGTGTTCGTTCGCCATGTCGCTCCCCCTGGTGGCCGGGACCGCCCGGTATCGGTGTCAGGGCCGAAGCGTAGGGTCGATGAAACGGGTACGCAAGGGAGAGAGACACGAAATCGATAACTCTCACGATCATTTAGGACAGATTTCGTTCGTTACTTGGGCAGCATCGACTGAATCAGTTCGTCGGCGCCGCTAGTGAGCCATTGCTCGTCCTCCTTGACGGTGCGCAGGTACATCCGCGTCTCCCCGAGCTCGACACCCGGGGTCTTCGAGATCCGTTCGGTCAGGGACAGGAGGTGCTCTCGGTCGCGACACACCACTTCCGCCTGCAGATCGACCGAGCCTGTGCACAGGACCAGGTGGGTGACCTCCGCATGCTCCGCGATCTGGGCGGCCGCTCGGTCGCGTCCGGGTCCCACCAGACGCAAGCCGATCGACGCCATGATGCCGAACCCCAGGCTGATCGGATCGGCTACGGCGACGATCGAGATGATCCGCCGCCGGAGCAGGCGTTTCGTTCGCTGGCGCACGTTGGCCTCGGAGATACCCAGGATCCCAGCGACGGACGTATAGGACCGCCTCCCGTCTTCCTGTAGGAGCGTGAGGATCCTGATGTCGGTCCCGTCGATACGGCGTTCGGACTTGGGTGGCACGTGGGTGACTCCTTCCGGTGGAAATGGGCAGATCCACAACGATATCCGTTCAGCCCCAGCGCAGGGAATCCAGGAACGCTCGGAACTTGCGTTCCGTTTCATCGACCTCGGCGGCGGGATCGCTCTCCTGGACGATCCCCGCACCGGCAAACAGCTTGGCGCGCGCGCCATCGAGCTCGGCACATCTGAGTGCCAGGGCCCACGTTCCGTCCCCTTTGGCATCGACCCAGCCGACCGGCCCGGCGTAGGCTCCGCGATCGAACGGTTCGAGTTCGACGATCGCGGATAGGGCATCCGCCGCCGGGTGCCCGCCCACGGCGGGCGTCGGGTGCAGCGCCGCGACCACCGCCAGTACGCCGCGCACGCCGGCGTGGAGCGTGCCAGAGAACGGGGTCGCCAGATGCCAGACGTTGGCGGTCGCGTGCAGGATCGGCGCTGACGGATGGGAGAGGTTCTCGCAGAGAGGCTCCAATGCCGACGCAACAGCGCGGACCACGACCTGGTGCTCATGACGGTCCTTTTCCGAGCGCAAGAGGCGATCGGCCGATGCCCGATCCGTGGCGGGATCCCCGTGCCGGGGAGCCGACCCCGCCAGAGGATTCACCGCAAGAGACCGACCCCAGACCTGCGCCAAGAGTTCAGGGCTCGCCCCGACCAGCGCTCCCCCGCCCGTCGGCGCGGCGAACACATACCCTTCGGGCTCGGCTGCGCGGAGCCGCCACAGCAACCGCTTGGGGTCCAGGGTTCGTCCGGCATGGACCTCCAGCGTCCGGGCCAGGACGACCTTGTCCAGGGCGCCGGCGCGGAGGCGGACGCGCGCGGCCTCCACCATGCCGGCGTACTCGGAGGCCGAGGGCCGCGGCACCAACTGCAGATCGGCGAAAGGGGCGTGGGGCGCGCCGCGACCGGCCCAGCGTGCGCCGGAACCATCGTCCTCACTCGGACCCACATCGCCGCCCGGCCCGGCAAGGATGTCCAGCTGCCACACGCCCCTCCCGTCGCGGCACGTGGCACGCCGCGGGATCACGAGGGACCCGATCGCACCCGGATCGAACGGCAGCGCGCCGACGGCCAGCGGAGCGGGACCACCGGGTCGGGC
>JBDTXD010000029.1:0-10611 GCA_040006375.1 Actinomycetota bacterium | reverse complement strand
GACACGGATGGTGTCGCCGATCCCTTCCGCGAGCAGCGTGCCGATCCCGACGGCGCTCTTGACCCCGCCCAGCGGCATGGGACCGGCTTCCGTGACCCCGAGGTGGAGGGGGTAGTCGCAGGCCTCGCTCAGCCGGCGATAGGCATCGATCATCACGCGCGGGTTCGAGTGCTTCACGCTGATCTTGATGTCGAAGAAGTCCTCGTCCTCCAGGATGCGCGCCTCGTAGAGCGCCGACTCGACGAGCGCCTCTGCGGTGGGGGCGCCGTACTTCTCCAGCAGATCCTTCTCTAGGCTGCCGGCGTTGACCCCGATCCGGATGGGCACGCCGCGTGCCTTCGCCTCGCGGGCGATGAGGCGAACCTTATCGTCGTACTTGATGTTGCCCGGGTTGAGCCGCAGGCCCTGGATCCCTGCCTCGAGCGCAGCGATGGCGTACTTCCACTGGAAATGGATGTCGGCCACCACCGGCACGGTCGACTTCGCGGCGATGGCTGCAAGCGCCTCCGCGTCCTCCCAGTGCGGCACCGCCACGCGCACGATGTCCACCCCTGCCGCGACCAAGGAGGCGATCTGCTGCAGCGTCGCGTTGATGTCCGCGGTCTTCGTGGTGGTCATCGACTGGATCGAGACCGGGGCATCGCCGCCGATGGCGACCGAGCCCAGCTGGATCTGTCGGGTCTTCCTGCGTTCGGTCATCTCATGTCCAGTGTAGGAGGGGTCCGGCCGAGAACGGTTAGCGCAGTGCTCAACCGCCGAACACGTGGAAGGTGATCGTTCGGTCCTTCGGTTCGTCCATCTCGAAGAAGATCAGGCGCTGCCAGGTGCCGAAGCCGGGCTCCCCATCGATGACGGGGATCGCGTGGCTCGTCGCCGACAGAAGCATGGCCTTCACGTGCGCGTGTCCGTTCTCCCGCTCGTCGGGATTCAGGTTCTGCGTCCGGATGTCGAAGTCGTCGTGCTGGTAGTACACGCCCTTGTCGGGAACGAGCTCGGTGAGTTGACGGCGGAAGTCGGCTTGGGCGCCGTCCTCCCACTCGTTGATGATGAGGGCGCACGTGGTGTGTCCGCAGAATGCGATGACGGCGCCGTCGGTCACCCCCGAATCCTTGATCGCCCGCTTCAGGTCATCGGTGAGATCCAGGAACGCGTAGCGCTCCTGGGCCGCGACCGTGACGGTGCTCGTGCTGGATTTCAAGGGTCCCTCCTGTTCCTGGCCGCCGGGCCCGCGGGCGCGACCGGTAGATCGAACGTGAAGATGCTGCCTTGTCCGAGTTCGCTCGTGGCTTCGATGTGTCCGCCGTGCGCTTCAACGACCGACCGAGCGATCGCCAGGCCGATCCCCGTCCCACCGTCCTCGCGGGACCGCGCAGTATCCACGCGGTAGAACCGTTCGAACAGGCGGGGAAGGTGCTCCGGAGCGATACCTGCCCCCGTGTCTGCCACATGGATCTCCACGGACCCATTGTGCCGGTCCGCAGAGATGGTGACCGCTCCCCCATCCGGTGTGAACCGGATCGCGTTGTCCACCAGGTTGAACAACACCTGGTGCATGCGCCCCCGGTCGGCCGTGACGGCGGGTAGATCCTCGGCGATCTCCGCCCCGACGGTGACGCTTCGATCCGGACGGGCGACCCCGATCTCCGAGATGACCTCGGCGACGAGGGATGGCAGGGGCACGTCCTCGGTGTGCAGCGGTACCTCTCCCGATTCCAGCTTCGACAGATCGAGGAGTTGTTCGACCAAGCGGCCGAGCCGTTCGGACTGCGCGAGCATCACCTGCAGGGTCTCCGGATCGGCTTGCTCGACGCCGTCCAGGAGGTTCTCCAGATGGGCTCTGATGGCAGTGATCGGTGTCTTGAGCTCATGTGAGACGTTCGCAACCAGGTCACGGCGGGACTGCTCCAGATGCTCCAGCTCCGAGCTCATCTGGTTGAAGGCCTGCGCCAGACGGCCGACCTCGTCCCTGCTCTTCGTCTCGACACGAACCGAGTAGTCGCCGGTCTGCATCCGTGTGGCGGCGTCGGCCATGTCGCGGAGCGGCTGCGTCATCCCGCGCGCCAAGAGCCGCGCCATGAGGAGCGCGACGAACGATGCCACGGTTCCCGTCAGCACGAATTGCCACCAGAACTTACCCAGGAAACGGAAGGTGGTACCGACCTGGCCGAAGAAGCTGCGGGCGGGCGCCGGTTGCAAGGCGTAGACCATGTGATCGACACGGCCGCCCACGATCACCGGCACTACCGCGTATTCGAGCGAGCCGCTGATCCCCACGTGCACCATGTCGTCGTCGAAGACGGGGAAGTCCGTCGGCTTCTCGCCGCCGATCACCGTGCCGTCGGGCAGGGTGGTGACGAACATGATGCTGTCGATCGGTGGCGCGTCGATCAACCCGTTGGCGGCGCGCCGCGCCACAGCCAAGAGGTGGAGCCTGTCGGAGTCGTGGGAACTCTCCCGGAGCGCATACCCGAGCATCAACACGACCAGGAGCACCGTCATCCCCACCGCGAATACGATGGTGGAACCGAGTTTCGCGCGGATGGTCGGGAGTGTCTCTAGCGGACGGGTGCGCATCAGGCCCGCCTGTTACCCGTTGTCCTGGAACGCGTATCCTACGCCGTGGACAGTTCTGATGAATCTCGGTTCGTTGCCGTCTTCCCCGAGCTTGCGCCTGATCCGGGCAACGTGTGAATCCACGACACGTCCGCCGGCGTAGTCGCGGTATCCCCACACATGATCCATCAGCTGTTCGCGGCTCAGCACGACGCCGGGGTCCCGTGCGAGCGAAAGGAGGATCTCGAACTCCAGTGGCGTGAGCCCTATCTCGTCCCCATCGACGGTCACTCGGCGTCTGTCCGGATCGATCACGAGCCCGTCGTGTTCGAGCGGGCCGTCGCTCCGGTGGGCTTGCATCCGCTCCATGCGGCGAAGGATCGCCTTCACGCGGGCAGCAAGCTCACGGAGGCTGAATGGCTTGGTCAGATAGTCGTCGGCCCCGACCGCGAACCCGGCGACCTTGTCGGTCTCGTCCGTCTTGGCGGTGAGCATCAGGACCGGGGTCCACGAATGCCGTTGGATCTCCTTGCAGACCTCCAGGCCATCCATGCCGGGAAGCATGAGGTCGAGCACCACCATGTCGGGCTTGTGTTCTGCGTGGGCGGCGATGGCCTGCGGGCCATCGGAGGCCACGATCACGCGGTAGCCCTCGGATTCAAGACGCGCGCGCACGGCTTCGGCTATCGCTTCCTCGTCATCTACGACGAGCACGGTTTGTTCGGGCATGGATGCATCGTAACGGGACGGGATGGTGGCTCTGTCCTGCGGATATGGAGAAAGTGTGGCGAGCTACGGACCGGGGACGGGCTTGAAGATATCCAGGAAGGCGGTCGCCAGCACGAATACGGCCAGCGTCCCCATCACCGCAACCGAGATGGGGATCAAGCGGCGAGGGTCGACGGACTTCCCGCGGATCTTCTCCAATGCGATGACCGCCAGGTGTCCGCCGTCGAACGGGGGCAGGGGCAGGAGATTGATGAGCCCGATGAATACGGTCACGAGCGCCAGCAGGTAGAGCACGTAGAGCAGTCCCCCGGCCGCCCCGGCCTGGCCAACTTGTTGGCCGACGCCGATGACACTCACCGGGTCCGTTATCTGGCGGGGTGACCCTTCGAATAGCCCCTGATACAGGCGGGTCCAGCCGTGCGGACCGAAGACCTGTCCGATATTGACGACCGACTCCTTGATCGTGGCGCCCACGGTTTCAAGGCCGCGAGGCACCGCCCCCAGGATGCTGACCGGGGCCCAACCCGACGTGAGGATGACGCCGATCATAGGACGCGCGCCGTTCCCGTCGGGGTTCGCTCGGACCGGCGTGATGGACAGCGTCACGTCGTGGCCGTCGCGGAGCACGGTGTAAGTGATCGCCGCGCCGACGTGCGCCTTCTGATAGATGCTTATCTGGTCGAAGGTCGGGTTCTGCACCGGGCCGACGGCGAGGATCAGGTCACCCGCTCGCATGCCGCTCGCCGCGGCCGGTGAGACCTGCCCATCTAGGCGCGGGGTCACGGCTCCGATCGCGGTGGCACCGCTCGGATCCCCGTTGACGGCGAACACCAAGAAGAACAGGACGAACGCGACGACGAAATGGGACGCGGGCCCGGAGAAGATCACCAGGGCCCGTTGCCACCGTGGCTTGGATCCGTAGGCCCGAGGGAGATCTTCCTCCGAGACCGGCTCATAGGGATTCATCCCCGCGATCTTCACGTAGCCACCCAGTGGAAGGGCCTTGACGCCGTACTCGATCTCGCCGCGTCGGAACGACCACACCTTCGGCCCGAACCCAACGAAGTACTCCTCAACCTTGAAGCCGAAGAGGCGCGCTACGGAGTAGTGAGCTGCCTCGTGCACGAGGATAACGACAAGGAGCCCAACGAAGAACAGCACGATCGAAAGGGTATTCATAGGGTCGGACGAGCCTCGTCAGCTCCCGTCGATGAGCTCGGCCGCTCGCTGGCGCGCCCAGGTGTCGGCACGCTCGATGTTCACGATCGACACGACGGATGCCGGTTCGTGTTCGTCCACGGCTGTCTGCACCACATCGACGATGCGGGTGAGTGGGATCTTGCTCTCGAGGAACGCCATCACAGCGACCTCGTTCGCCGCGTTCATCACCGCGGGGAAGGTCGAACCGAGTCCGCCGACCCGGTAGGCAAGATCGACCGCCGGGAACGCCTCCCTGTCCAGCGGCTCGAAGTTCAGTGGCTTGTCCGTCAGGGGCACGGAGTCGACCCCGTGATGCAGGCGTTCGGGCCAGGCGAGCGCGAGCTGGATGGGCAGGCGCATATCGGGAACGGCCATCTCGGCGCGCATCGAGCCGTCGTTGAACTCGGCCATCGCGTGCACCAGGCCCTCAGGGTGGATCACGACATGGATCTGTGAGTACTCCAGATCGAACAGGTAGTGCGCCTCGATAACCTCGAGCCCCTTGTTCATCAGGGTCGCCGAGTCGATCGTGATCTTCGGTCCCATGGCCCATACGGGGTGTTGGAGGGCCTCCTTGACCGACGCCCGTTGGAGCTCTCGGTGCGTCCAGCCCCGGAATGGCCCGCCGCTCCCGGTGAGCACGACGCGTTTGAGGTCCTCGCGGCGTTCGTGCCGGATAGCCATCGCCAGGGCCGCGTGCTCGGAGTCGACCGGCAACAGCCGTTCGGGCTCGCCCTTCACCAGGTCCATGACGAGTTCTCCGCCGACAACCAGGGATTCCTTGTTGGCGAGCGCCAGCGTCTTCCCGCTCTGCAGGGCCGCCAGGGTAGGTCCGAGGCCGGCGGAACCCACCAGGGCATTGAGGATCATGTCGGCGCCCGTCTCACGGGCGAGCGTCTCCGCCGACTCGGGTCCGACGATGAGCTCGACCGCCGGCAAGGCGCCGAGCTTCTCCTTGATGGTCCCGGCGGCATCCTCGTCGGCGATGCCCACCAACGGGGGAAGGAACTCCCGGATCTGGCCCAAGAGTAGTTCGACGTTCCCGCCGCCGGCCGACAGCCCGACCACCTTGAACCGCTCGGGGTTCCGGCGGACGACATCCAGCGCCTGGGTCCCGACGGACCCCGTGGAGCCCAGGATCGTGAGCGGTCTCATGCCCTCCAGCCTACCCCGCGTTCCGGAAAAAACGGCAGATCAGCCGCCGATGACGATCCGGATCACGAGGAACGCAGCCGGAGCCACGAACAGGAGCGAATCGATGCGGTCCAAGATCCCGCCGTGGCCTGGAAGGATGCTCCCCATATCCTTGATACCCATATCTCGCTTGACCAGCGACTCCGCCAGATCTCCGAACGTCGCTGCCAGGGCGACGACGATGCCCAGTAACGCGGCATCCAGCTTGTGGTCGGTGAACACGGAAACGAGCGAAGGCATGAGGACCATCGCCAGGATGAGCGTCACCACGAGGGCGCCGACGAATCCCTCCCACGACTTCTTCGGGCTCGTGTTTGGCGCCAGCGGCCGTTCGACCCAGGTGCCGCCCCAGACGGACCCGAAGAGGAACGCCGAGGTGTCGTAGACGAATGCCAGGGCGATCACGGCGAAGACCAGCTTCTTACCTTCGTTCCCCGGGACGACCCGCAGGAGCGCGACCATGTATCCGCCCAGCAGGGGGATCCACGCGATGTTGAAGATGGTGAGCCCGATGTTCTGGAGGAGATGGGAACGGTGGGCCGGGGGCACCGTCATGAACCAGAGGAATGTGGCGATGGTGCCGAGCGCGAACATCGCCAGGAGTCCGGCTTCGCCGTGGTAGTAGGCGCCGGCCATCATCAGCGCCCCGGACACCAGCCCGATGGCCGTCGCCGGTTGGTGCCGGTGCTTGACCATCACGCCGTAGAGCTCCCCCTGGGCGACCAACACGATGATCGTGGCCAGGAGCGCGAACGCCCCGCCGGCGATGAGGAGCGCGCCGAGCGAAACCGCGGCGAGGATCACGCCGGTCATGAACGCTGCCGGCACGTCGCGTTCACCGCCCACACCGCCCCGTCGTTCAAGCTCGGCGCCTACCTCTACCGACGTGGGCTCCTGCCAGCTGGGGCCACCCATGCCCTCGTCCGAGCCGACGATGACGGTGCGCGGAACGCCGGAAGGATCGTCCATGTCGGAGAGGATGTCGTCTTCGACCGGACCGGACGTCGGGTCCGCCAGGAGATCGTCGCCCGCTTCGTAGACGGCGGCGCCTGAAGCGAGATCCTCGTCCTCCCCATCGTCGAAGGGAACCACGGTTCGGGCTCGGGGATCGTCATCAACCATGCCACCGAAGTGCTCGACGGCCTGGCGCACATCGTCCTCAGACGGTTCGTCGAGGAAGGACGGCATCGGCTGCGTCTCCCGCGAGACCCGCACCACCGTGTCGTCATCGGGCAAGATCTGCTCGTCAGCGTCTGCGCTCGGTGCGTCGAACAGGTCGGCTTGGCCGGACAGGACGGGGTCCGGGCCCGGCATGACGTCTTCGCCCGTCTGCTCGCTACCCAGATCACCTTCTCCGAGCAGGTCGTCGATGGGTGCCAGCACCGAGGTGTCGTACCACGCTGGTTCGGCCTCCTCGCCTGCCGGGGGTACGGTGACCGGTTCATCCGGGGATGGGTTACCAGGAGTGACCGGCGTCGCGCTGTGCACCGACACGTGCTCCTCGCTCGGCGTGGACCCCGCACCGGCATCGGTAGGCTCGTCCCAGTCGACGTCCTTGATCGGCGCGAAGAACTTGTCCAGATCTTCGAACAGATCGTCGCCCTCGCGCTTGTCGTCGGTCACTAGACCTCCATCAGCTCCTGCTCCTTGTGGCGCTGGATCTCATCGATCTCAGCCACGAAGCGATCGGTCAGCTTCTGCAGTTCCTTCTCACCGCGTACCAGGTCATCTTCCGAGATGGCGGAGTCCTTCTCAAGCTTCTCCATCTGCTCCTTCGCGTGGCGGCGCACGTTACGGACGGCCACGCGACCCTCTTCCGTCCTGCCGTGCAACTGTTTCACCAATTCCTTCCGTCGCTCCTGCGTGAGCGGAGGGAATCCCAAACGGATGACGTTTCCGTCATTCGAAGGGGTGATCCCGAGGTCGCTCGTCTGGATCGCCTTCTCGATGGCCCCGAGCGAGGTCTTATCGAATGGCTGCACGACGAGCGTACGGGGCTCGGGCACGTTGATCGAGGCCAGCTGGTTGAGCGCGACCGGGGTGCCGTAATACTCGACGGTGATGCGGTTGAGGACGGCAGCGGACGCGCGGCCCGTCCGGATACCCGAGAGGTCTTCCCTCAGATGGGCGACCGCCTTCTCCATCTTCTCCGCGGCATCCTTGAGGCTCTGATCCACGCTCATTCAGACGCCTCCATGCACGAGCGTTCCGATGGGCTCACCGGTCACGACGCGCCGGATGTTCCCCTCCTGGCGCAGGTCGAACACGATGATCGGAAGCGAGTTCTCCCGGCAGAGCGAGACCGCCGTGGCGTCCATGACCTCGTAGCCCTCACGCAGCATGTCGGTGTACTGCAGTTGGTCGAACCGGCTCGCCGTCGGATCTACATTGGGATCGGCGGTATAGACGCCGTCCACCTTCGTTCCCTTGAGCAGCGCATCGGCGCCGATCTCCAGCCCGCGCTGCGCAGCACAGGTGTCGATAGAGAAGTACGGCACACCCAGGCCGGCGGCGAAGACCACGACTCGACCCTTCTCCAGGTGGCGCCGCGCTCGGAGCGGAACGAACGGCTCGGCCACCTGCGCCATCGCGATCGCCGTCTGCACGCGTGTCGTCACATGGATCTTCTCCAAGGCGTCCTGGAGCGCGAGGGCGTTCATGACCGTCGCGAGCATCCCCATGTAGTCGGCACGGTTCCGGTCGATACCGGCAGCTTGGCGCCCTCGCCAGATGTTGCCGCCCCCGACCACGACCGCGGTCTGCACACCGAGATCGACGATCTCTGCGAGTTGGCGGGCGACAAGCGCTGTGGCTTCGGCGTCGATCCCGCTCTGCTTGTTCCCGGGTGCGAACGCCTCGCCGGAGAGCTTCAGGAGAACCCGACCATAGGTCGGCCGCCCGTTCGCATCTCCTTCGGCCATATGCGCCCCTAGCTCCCTTCTTCGCCTAGCTTGTACCGGACGAACCGGCGAACCGCAACTTTCTCTCCCACCGCGGCGCTCGTCTCATCGAGCAACTGCTGGATCGTCTTCGCGTCATCCTTCACGAATGGCTGCTCCAGTAGGACCGTGTCCTTGAGGTAGCTGGCAACCTTGCCCTCGATGATCTTGGCGATCACAGCGTCGGGTTTACCCGCTTCTCGCGCCTGGGTCTCAGCGATCTTCGACTCCTGATCGATGATGTCCTGCGGCACCTGGTCGCGATCGAGGTAGGTGGGCGCGGCCGGGCTCGCGATATGCAGCGCCAGATCCTTCACCAACGCATCGAACTGGTCGGTGTTGGCCACGAAGTCCGTCTCGCAGTTCACCTCGATGAGCACGCCCACCGTGTTGTTGAAATGGATGTAGCTGTCGACGCGTCCCTGGTTCGCCGAACGACCAGCCCGCTTGGCCACCGACGCCAGGCCCTTCTCGCGAAGGATCTCCGTGGCGCGGACCATGTCGCCATCCGCGTCTTGGAGCGCGCGCTTGCAGTCCATCATCCCGGCACCCGTCGCCTGCCGGAGTTGTTTCACCTGTTCCGCGCTGATCTGTGCCATCTAGCCCTCCATAGCCGGCGCCGTGGAGGCGGGCTCTGGGACGGCGGTGGTGGGGGCGGTGTCGGTTCCCTCGGGCGCCGCCGCACCCTCACCGGCGGCTCCGGCAGCTCCTGCGGGCGCATCGGGCTCGAACACCGTGGTCGCGGCGATCTCGGCCGCCACCTCGGGCGAAGGAACCTCGTCCACGTCGGCGGGCGCGGCCTGTGACTTCATGCCCGCGGGCGTGCCCGCTGCCACCCGCTCCATGGCTTCGTCCTTCGCCATGCCGTACCCCTCTTGGAGCGCGTCGGCGACCACACGTGCGACCAGCGTGACGGCCCGGATGGCATCGTCATTGCCGGGAATCACGAAGTCGACCTCGTCCGGATCGCAATTCGTGTCAACGATCGCGATCACCGGGATGCCGAGCTTGCGGGCCTCGGTGACGGCGATGTGCTCTTTCTTCGTGTCGACCACGAAGACCGCGTCGGGCAGGCGCTCAAGCCCTTTGAGGCCCCCGAGGTTGCGCTCGAGCTTCTCCCGCTCGTGTCGCAAACGGATGGCCTCCTTCTTCGGAAGGTAATCCAGCGCTCCAGTCGTCTCCATCTCGCCGAGTTCCCGCAGACGGATGAGGCGTTTGGAGATGGTTGCGAAGTTGGTGAGCATGCCGCCGAGCCAGCGGTGGTTGACGTACGGCATACCGACCCGGGTGGCGTGTTCGGAGACCACCTCCTGGGCCTGCTTCTTCGTGCCGATGAACAAGATGATCCCGCGGCGCCGGCCGAGGCCGAGCACGAACTCGTAGGTCTCCTCGATGCCGGAGAGGCTCTTCTCCAGGTCGATGATGTAGATGCCGGCCCGCTCCCCGTAGAGATACCGGTGCATCTTGGGGTTCCACCTGCGGGTCTGGTGTCCGAAATGGACCCCAGCCTCAAGCAGTTCCCGTCGCGTAACGACAGGCACGATGGTGCTCCTTTCGGTTTCTCCTCCGCCCGGATCTTCCCGGCCCCGGCCCCGGCGCCTCGGCGCTGGGGACCCCGGTGACGCACGGTCCTCGGGCGTGTGTGCTCGGCTCTCGCCGGCGGGAGGAGTCTAGCAGTGGGCTCTGGAGCGCGACCTCGAACGTGTTCGGTGCGTCGAGGTCAGGGCCGCCGGTTCTTGGCGCCCTTGGAGGCGGTGCCTTTGGTGGACGTCTTCTTCGACGCAGGCGCCTTGACCTGGGCCTTCGAAGATCCCGGCCGAGCCGAGGCGGACTTCTTGCTCGCAGCGGCGCCGCGGGGACGGCGAGCGGGAGCATCGGGGACAGCGTCCGCGAAGTAGAGGTAGCGAAACGCCAACGCGGCGTAGATGCACATGTGGAAGAGATTGACCAGCAGGACGCCGACCCAGGCCTCGATCGTCGGATTCACATCGAAACG
>JBDTXD010000028.1:0-10626 GCA_040006375.1 Actinomycetota bacterium | reverse complement strand
GGCGGGAACTTGTAGGCGATCGCCCAGCGCGGGGCCTTCGACGTGTTCCCGAGCTCGCGCTGGAGCGCGGTCTGATCGACCTTGATGACCGTGCCGTCGATCTCCCAGTCGACGCTGTGGCGCCGCTCCTGCCAATCGGTGAGGAACGCCTTGACCCCCTCGAGCGAATCCCGTGCCTCAGTGGTCTCGGGAACCGGGAGCCCCGCTTCCTTCGCCCATGCCAGGAACCCGAGATGCGACTCGAACGAGACGCCGTCGGCCGCCCCGAAGGAGTGGACCCACAATCGGAGGGGACGGGCGGCCGTCACCCGCGGATCCTTCTGGCGAAGGGAACCAGCGGCCGCGTTCCGGGGGTTCGCGAACGCGCGGCCACCGGCCTCAGTGAGCTGGCGATTGAGGTTCTCGAAGGCCTTCACCGGGAAATGGATCTCGCCGCGGACCTCGATGACCGCAGGTGGCTTGCGTATCGCCAGCGTGCGCGGGATCCCGATCACGGTCCGAACGTTGGCCGTGATCTCCTCACCCACCCGTCCGTCGCCCCGGGTCGCCGCCTGGACGAGCACCCCGTTCTCATACGTGAGCGCGCACGCCACGCCGTCGATCTTCAGCTCGCATGCGAACCGCGCGTCGGCTCCCCCGCCGCGCGCCAGCCGGTCGCCCCACGCATCGAGTTCCTCGAAACTGAACGCGTTGTCGAGGGAGCGCATCGGGGCGCGGTGGGTAACCGGGGCGAACAGATCCGCTGGCGCTCCGCCGACGGTCTGCGTAGGCGAATCCTCGGTGAGCAATCCGGGGAACCGATCCTCGAGTGCCTGCAATTCACGCATGAGAACGTCGTACTCGGCGTCGGCGACCTCGGGATCGTCGAGGACGTGATAGCGATATCGGTGATGGTCGATGAGCGACCTCAGCTCTTCGACGCGGAGCTTGGCGGCCGCCAGTTCGCGGTCGCTGGTATCGGCGCTCACTCGGCGATCTCCACGGAACCCGCGACGCCGATCCGATCATCGACCACGATCACCCCGCCGTGCACGCCGCGCACCTGCTTGAGATACCGGAGCGCGAGGTCGAACCCGTCCTTCTTCGGGAGCACCGCCTGCACCCCCGCGGCGGCTGCATCGGCCAGCATGCAGGTCTGTGCGATGACCGCCAGCCCGTCCGGCCCCTCGCCGCCGCGCCCGCGGCCAAGCGTCGTAGACACACCGATGCCGTGGGTATCGGGCTCGATCGCGACGGTGATCGGTGCCCCGCCGTGGCGTTTCACCCCGAGCCGCAGCCGTTTCCTCGCTAGGAGGAAGTAGTCCCCGTCACAAGCGACGGTGACCTCCGACATGGATTGACTCAGGAACCGGCCGACCTGGTCGACCACCGCACCACGGAACGTGAACATCGGACCGACACCCGCATCGGCGGCGCTCCCGAGCATCTCCTTCACGATGTCGGGCGCGTCCTCCGCGACGGTGGTGAGCGGCCGCTTGCTCTGGCGGAACTCGGGGAACCGGAGGCCGTAGGACTGGAGCTGCTCCCAGAAGCCGAGCGCGGCCGCACGGGACTCCTCCGCGAAGTCGTCGGAGGCGGTGATATGCAGCGTGAGGTCCTGCACCTGGATGTCGAAGCTCTTGGGTCGGCGGCGCAGTCGCTTCACGCGGGTCCCTCATCACCTCGGGGAGGCCGATGATAGTCGAGCCTGCCGACGCTCCCGCTCAGCGGACCGACCGAAGGATGCGGCCGCCGCCCAGCAATTCCTCGCCCTGGTAGATGACCGCGCTCTGACCGGGCGCGATGGCCCGCTGCGGTGCACGGAACGTGACGTCGAACGAACGCCCGTCCTCGGAGGGCCGGACCACCGCCGGCGCATCCTCGCCCTTGTACCGGATCCGCACACCCGCCTCGAACGGCCCCCGGGGCGAGGTGCCCGCGACCCAGCTGGCCCGGTCCGCTTCGAGCCCGCGACGGGCGAGGAGTTCCTGCGGACCTACGACGATCCGGTTGGCCGGACGGTCGATATCCACCACGTAGGCCGGCGCGCCGACGGATACGCCCAGCCCCCGGCGCTGACCAACGGTGAACGCGAACGTTCCGTCGTGCTCGGCGAGCACCGCTCCGCCCGTGTCCTCTACGGTTCCTCCCGGCCTGATCATCGCCCCCGCGTTCGCCCGAACGAACGCCCCCGCGTCCCCCGCCGGCGCGAAGCACCGCTCCTGGGAGTCCGGCTTCGAGGCGACCGGGAGCCCGAAGCGCTCGGCATGGGCCCGGGTCTCGGGTTTCGGCATACCCCCTACGGGGAACAGCGACCGGGCAAGTTCGGGCTGGCCGAGCATGTGGAGCATGTAGGTCTGATCCTTGGCCGGATCGCCGCCGCGCCGCAGGTGCCACGTGCCATCCGCGCTCCGAACGTTCGCCGCGTAGTGACCGGTGGCAACGAAGTCCACACCCAGCGCATCCGCGCGACGCAGGAACGCACCGAACTTGATCTCGCCGTTGCAGCGCGCGCACGGGTTGGGGGTGCGGCCCTCAGCCAGCTCAGCGAGGAAGTCGGCCATCACGGTGTCCTCGAACTCCTCGGAGAGATCACAGATCTCGAACGGGAACCCCCCGATCCTGGCGACCTCCGCGGCGTCGGCCCGGGCACTTGGACCGCAACATCCGTGCTCCACCCCGTCCAGATGCACCAGGTCCATGTGGGAACCCAGCACGTCGTACCCCTGCTCCTTCAAGAGGCAGGCGGCGACGGAGGAATCGACCCCTCCGGACATGGCGACCAGCACCGAGTGACCCATGGACCTGAGGCTACCGCAGCGGCCTGGGTATCCTCCCCACCAGTAGCGTCGAAACCAGGAAGGACACGCGTGAACGTCGTGGTACTGGTCAAGTCCGTGGTCGACCCGAGCGGCCAGCCGCGCCTGGGTCCGGACTTCCTGATGGAGCGAAGCGGTGAGGGCACCTTGGACCCGGGAGACGAGTTCGCGGTGGAGGCGGCCCTGCAGCTGACCACCGATGGCGGAACCGTCACCGCGATCTCCATGGGACCCGAAGGGGCCGCGCCCGCGCTCCGGCGAGCGCTCGCGATGGGCGCCAACGGCGCCGTTCTCGTCTGCGACCCGGCGCTCCGGGGCGCCGACACCCTCGTTACCGCGCGCGTCCTGGCCGCCGCCGCGCGCCAGGCAGGGTTCGATCTGGTGCTCGCCGGCGTCGAATCCGCCGACGGGTACACGGGGACGCTGCCCATGGCCATCGCGGAACTGCTGGACGTTCCGAGCGCGACGTTCGCCAGGAAGGTCGAGGTACGAGAGGGCATCGTCCGCATCGAACGGCAGACGGAGACCGGCTACGAGGTGGTGGAGTGCGAGCTGCCAGCGGTCGCCACCGTGACGGCAGGGGCCACCGAGCCGCGCTACCCCACCCTGAAAGGAATCATGGCGTCCAGATCGAAGCCGCTCGAGCAGCGAACGGCCGCCGACCTCGGGCTGGACGCCGCGGCCATCACGCCGACCCAACGCGTGCAGGCGGCCACCCCCGAGCCCGCGAAGTCCGGCGGCGTGGTGATCGAAGCGGGCGAGGACACCGCGGCCCGGATCGCCGACGCCCTCGCCGATGCGGGGGTGATCTGAGATGGCCGTCTGGGTCTACGCCGAGGTCACCCTCGATGGTCCGACGCCGGGCTCCCTGGAACTCCTGGCAAAGGCGCGCGAACTCGGCGAGGCAGAGGCTGTTGCCCTGGGACCGGGCGCGACGGCCGCGGCCCCAGAGCTCGGCAACCATGGCGCCACCACCGTGTATGCATCCGATGACGCCGTGTACGCCGACTACCTCGCGCAACCCGCTGCGCACTCCCTTGGGAGGCTGGTGCAGGAGCATCACCCCGACCTCATCCTCTTCCCGTCGACCTACGGCGCCCGTGACGTCGCCGGCCGCCTGCAGGCCAAGCTGGGCACCACACTCATGGCGAACGCGGTGGACATCCTTAGCGCCGACGCGGCGCGAACACGCATCGCGGGCGGGACCATCCTGGTGGATGTGACGCTCGAGGGCCCCGCGCCCCGCTCCATCATCGTGAGCCCCAAGGTGTTCACCGCCGCGCCCACGGGCGGGACCGCGAAGGTGGTCACCGTTGCGTTCGAGATCCCAGCCGGATGTCTTCGCGCGCGCAGGACCGAACGTCATGACGAAGCCGCGAGTGGCCCCAGCCTGGAAGAAGCCCGCGTGGTGGTCTCCGGTGGGCGAGGTCTCCAGGACGCCGCCAACGTCGGCCTCCTCCAGCAGCTCGCCGATGCCATCGGCGGCGCGGCGGTCGGCGCAACGCGGGCGATCGTCGACGCGGGATGGATCTCCTACAGCCATCAGGTCGGGCAGACGGGCAAGACCGTGAAACCGGAGGTGTATCTCGCGGTCGGGATCAGCGGCGCGCTCCAGCATCTGGTGGGGATGTCCGGATCGAAGTTCGTGATCGCGATCAACCGGGACGCGGACGCGCCCATCCTCCGGGTGGCGGACCTGGGGGTGGTCGGGGACGCCCTGGTCGTGGTGCCCGCCCTGATCGACGAACTGGCGAAACGACGAGCCTGAGCGCGGCCACGGGACGGCGGGGATGATCGAAGCTCGGTTCGACGATCTCACCGGCGCCTCTCCTTCCTTCGCCCTGACGGAGCCCGTCGGTGTGGTGGAAGCCATGCGTACGGACGAGGTGCTGCCCGCCCGGGCCGCGGCCGAGGCCGGGGCCGCGCGCGGCCTGTGGGTGGCGGGGTTCGTCGCGTACGAAGCCGCGCCGGGGTTCGATCCATCGTTGGCGGTGCGCAGGCGCGCTGACGGGGATCCGTTCGCCCGTCTGCCGCTCGCGTGGTTCGCGATGTTCGAACGCCGGGAGGATTCGAGCCTGCCCGAGCCGAGGGACGGCGCGACAGACGCGCCCGAGGCGTGGAAGCCGTCGATCGAACGCGCCGTCTACGCCGAGGCCATCTCTCGGATCCGGCGCAACATCGCGGCCGGGGAGACCTACCAGATCAACTACACGCTTCGGCTCCGATCGCAGATCCAGGGGAACGAGCGCGGGCTCTACCGTGACCTGTGCTTCGCCCAGCGCGGCGGTCACGCCGCCTATCTCAACATCGGGCGGTACCGGATCTGTTCGGCGTCCCCGGAGCTGTTCTTCCAACTGGACGGGACCACCATCACGACCAAACCGATGAAGGGGACGGCTCCGCGCGGCCGCTGGCCGGCTGAGGACGACGAGCAGGCCCGGTGCCTGGTCTCCTCGGAGAAGGAGCGGGCGGAGAACGCGATGATCGTTGACCTGCTTCGGAGCGACCTGGGACGGATCGCGCGAACCGGTTCGGTGCGCTGGTCCGAGGTATTCGCTGCGGAGCGCTACGAGACCATCTGGCAGCTGACCTCCACGGTCAGCGCGGAACTGGGCGAGGGGATCGGCGCGCCCGAGGTCTTTGCGGCGCTGTTCCCGAGCGGCTCGATCACGGGGGCTCCGAAGGTTCGGAGCATGGAGATCATCGCCGACCTGGAAGATGCTCCGCGGGGGGTGTACTGCGGGGCGGTCGGCTATCTCGCCCCGCCCGGCGCCGCAGGTCCGCGTGCATCGTTCAACGTCGCGATCCGCACCGTGCTCGTGGACGGTGAGACCCGAGCCGCAGAGTACGGGGTGGGCGGCGGCATCACGTGGGACTCCTCAGCGGGCGCCGAATACGAGGAGACGGTGGCCAAGGCTCGCGTCCTCACGCAGCGGCGCCCGCCTTTCGACCTGTTGGAAACGATGCGCCGGGACCCGGGCCGACCGATCCATGAACTGGGCGAACACCTGGAGCGGCTCTCGGGATCAGCGGACTACTTCGGGTACCGACTCGATCTCGAGGCCCTCCGGAAGGGGTTGGCCGAAGCCGGAGCAGGCGCGGAGCGGCCGGTCCGGGTTCGTGTCAGGCTCCCACGGGACGGACGCTTCGAGATCGCGGCGACGCACATGGACGAAGGGGACGGGAGCCCGGTCCTCGTCGAGATCGACGACGACCCGGTCGACCCGGCGGATCCGATGCTGTTCCACAAGACGAGCCTGCGGGGCCGCTACGAGGCCGCTGCGGCCCGTCATCCGGATGCCGGGGACGTCATCCTCGTGAACTCCCGGGGGGAGGTAACGGAGTCGACGATCGCGAACCTCGCCGCGCGGATCGACGGCACGTGGTGCACGCCGCCGCTGGATTGCGGGCTGCTGCCGGGAACCGGGCGAGCGGCGCTGATCGCATCGCGAACCTTCCAGGAGCGGGTGATCACCGTGGCCGAGCTTCGGGGCGCCGGGGCGATCGAGCTCATCAGTTCGACGCGGGGACGCCGGCCGGCCGAACTTCGCTAGTCCATCTCCGCTTGGCGGTCGGTGGGAAAGACGAACGGGCGCATCCGGGTTTCGTCCAGCGGGCACGCGCACAGCGGGCAGCGGGGCGGTTCCTCATAGACGAGGACGGTGCGCTCGCAGAAAGGACAGTCGCCCTCGCGCATCGCGGGAGGTTCGGCGGTCGGTTTGGACATCTTCGGTTGTCGCCTCTCGGGGGGGAGCGGTCCTTCCCTCCATCGGTCGTCCCGAGGGTGGCCTTGACCCGCGCTCCGAACGTAGGACCGAATGGCCAGGGCCGAACGGACCACGCTCCGTGGGGCAGCGGGAACGCAAAAAAGGCCCCCGGAGGGGCCTTCTTCGTGTCGCGCGCGAGAAGCCGGCCGCTACGCGGCCGCCTTCCGGCTCTTGCGCTTGCCTCGTGGCACGTAGCTGTGGACGGGCTCGTGCTGCCAGCAGAACTGCCATTTGTTGTAGACGGAAAGCTTCGTCTCACACCCGGGCTGCCCGCAGACGCGGCCGGTCGTGTACTTCTTGGTCGGGCGCGGCAACGAGCGGATCGGGGCTCCCTTGTATCCCTGTTCGCTCATCTCGATCACATCCTTTCGAGGGGATCGGTGTCGGGCGTGGATCCGACCCCTTCGTCTAGGTTGTTCGAACGAACCAAGTGCCGGGTTCATTCCATCCCGGGGTGACCCGGGGAGATGCATGGGTTCCAACCATCGGCCCGAAGGGCTCAAGACTTGAAGTTCGGCCGCCGCTTCTCCAGGAACGCGCGCATCCCCTCGCGCTGTTCCCAACCTCCGAACAGCTCCGTGAACAGGGCTCTTTCCCTAACCAGTCCCTTGGTGCCCGGGGTCTCCACGGCCGCCCGGATGGCCGCTTTGGCCGCGGCCAGGGCCCCGCGGGCTCCGGCGGCGAACCTGGCTGCATCCTCGATCGCGGCGGCCAAGACGGCGTCGGGGTCCAGGATCTTCTCCGCCAAACGGAGTCGCAGGGCCTCCTCGGCAGGGACCATCCTCCCGCTGTACACCAGTTCGCGAGCCACCCCGGCCCCCGCCAGCTGGGTGATCCGTTGCGTGCCCCCTGCCCCGGGGATCACGCCGATATTGACCTCAGGCTGACCCACGGTGGCGTCCGAGGCCAAGTACCGGAGGTCGGTGGCGAGCGCGAGTTCGAACCCACCACCCAGAGCGAACCCGTTGACCGCGGCGATCGAGATCTTCGGCAGGACTTCCAAGAGGTCGAGCGCGTCGCCGAGCGCCCCGACTACCGGCTCGATCTCGGCCGGAGAGAACTCGGCCATCGCCTTGATGTCCGCTCCGGCGGCGAAGAGCGTGCGCCCGCCCGTGATGACGATGGCGCCCACATCGTCGCGCTCGCCCGCCTCCCGGACCGCCCCCTGCAGCTCCAGACCCATCTGCAGGTCGATCGCGTTCGCCGGCGGACGGGTCATCGTGATCACGGCAACGCCTTCGGTCACCTCGATCGCGACGCACTCCATCATCGGCGGATGCTACCCCGTCCCCGGGAGGGCGGCCCGGTCCAGGGTCTGCCGCACCCCATCGACCAGCGGCGAGCGGGCGGTGGCGAACACCGATGTCGCGGACGGGATCTCCTGCGTTTCGGGAACCCGACTCGGGCGCTGGAAGAGGTCTGCGGCCGCGGGGGTCACCGGTACCTCGAGGAGTTCGCTCAGCCGTTCGACCGCCGCATCTCCCAGCGCGTGCTCCGGCGCCGCGTCGTCCCCCCGGAGCGCGGCGGCGAGTCCGTCGGCGGAAAGCACGTCTGGCCCCTCCAGCCCGTACACCCCAGAGGAGAGATCCTTCGCGTCGTCGATCGCCACAAGCACCCGCGCCAGATCGTCGACGAACACGGGCGCGACCTCCTGCCGACCATCCCCGAGCACCAGCGGAGGTTGACTCGCGGCGCCCTGCACCACCGAGGCGAACCACAGCCCACCGAGCCCATACGCATGCGCTGACCGGACCACCGCGAACTCGAGCCCGGAGTGCACCACGGCCTCCTCCGCGAAACCCTTCGCCCTGAGGTAGGCGTTCGGCGATGCGCTGTCGGCGCCGGCAGCGGAGACGAGCACGAAGCGCCGCACGCCCGCCGTCTTCGCGGCTTCCAGCGCGACCATGACCGACCCGTGGTTCGCGTGGAACACCTCATGGTCATCGGGCTGTTGGAGGCCGCCCACCAGGTGGAACATCGTGAACACACCGCCGCAGACCTCGGAGAGTGCCGCCGCGTCATCGAGCCGGCCCAGGGTGACTTTCGCCCCGAGCGCCTGCAAAGGGTTCGAGGCGCGTGGGTCGCGGACGCACGCTCTCACCTCGTCGCGTTCGGCCAGCATCGATACCAACGCCCGCCCGACCAGCCCCGACGCACCCGTGACCAACACCGTCATGGGGCAGCATGGTAGCCGCCGCACGCCGAACCGCCGGCGCCGGGGAGCGATGCCCTTCGCCGGTGGAACGGGTCGATGTCGCGATCGTGGCGCACACGATCGCCGGCCGATGAGGTTGCAGCCGCGAGGGAATCTTGCACCTGCAAGTCGCTGCTAGACTGCTCGGCCATGGAGTCCACCGTGCACGACTTCGGGAACGTGATGGAGCTGCTGCGGAGCCGCGGCCTACGGATGACCCCCCAGCGCCGGGCGATCGTCGCCGAGGTCATGCGAACACAGGGACACATCTCCCCCACGACCATCGCCCGGAAGGTCCGGGGAGAGATGCCGGGGGTGAACGCGTCCACCGTTTACCGGACGCTCACGCTCCTGGAGGAGGTCGGCGTCCTGCAGCACTCGCACCTTGAGACGGGCGCGGAATACCACCGGTCGGAGGAAGCGCAACACATCCACCTCACCTGCTCGCGCTGTGGTCGGGACGATGAACTCTCCATGGTCGAGGCCAACGCGCTCTCGGACCTCATCGCCCGCCATCATGGATTCACCGCGGATCTGACGCACTTCGCGATCACGGGCCTGTGTTCGCAGTGCGTCGAGGCCGCCGACGCGGCCGGAGCCATCGGCGCCTAATCGAGTTCGATCGCTCCCGGGACGTGCGCCGCGTGCCCGTCGGCCCCCTCCAAAACCTGCAATCGCCGTCGGGACGAGAACCCTGTGACCACGTACACCACAGCGAACACGACGGCCAGGATCAACACGATGGCGGGACCTGGCGCCACGCTGGTGGACTCCACGTAGAACGATACGTACATGCCGGCTGCCCCAGCCACCGCGCCGATGACGGTCGAGAATAAGAGCATCTTGGCGAACGAATCGGTGAGGAGCCGAGCGATCACCGCGGGGAACACGATGGTGGCGGCGATCAAGGTGACCCCAAGCGAACGAAGTGTCGCGACGATCGTCGCCGCCAGGATCACGGCGAAGAGTGAGTCCACCCAGCGGGAACTGATCCCGTATGCGTCGGCGGCCTCAGGATCGAAGGTGACGAAGAGCAGCTGGCGATACCGTAGGAACACGATCCCCGCAGTGAGGGCGCTCACGCCAAGCAAGACCCAGATCTGACCAGCAGTGATCCCGAGGATGTCGCCGAAGAGAAGACTATCCAGGCTCACCCCGATATGGGCGCTGTTGATCAGCAACACGCCGAGCGCGAAGAACGCCGTGGTGATCACACCGATCGCCGCGTCGGCGCCGATCTTCCTCCGGCGGGATACCCCGCTGATAAGCATCGCCGACAACAACCCCCATGCCCCCGCCCCGGCGAGGATGTTGAAGCCGACGACGGCCGAAACCGCGGCGCCGCCCAGGATGGCGTGCGCCAAGCCGTGACCGATGTAGGACATCCGGCGAAGGACGACGTACACCCCGACGAACCCACAGAGGGCTCCGCCGACCACCCCGGCGACCAGTCCGATACGGAAGAACCGGTAGTCAAAGATCGGATCTGTCAGCCAGTGCATCAGACGCCACCCCCTTCGCGCGTGGGCTCGTGGTCGTGACCGGGCTCGTCCTTCGGGCCGTGGCCGTGCGGCGGAGCCGGCTTCCCGAAGTGCGCGGAGGCCACGGTCGCGGGATGTGCCGAAGGATCATGCGCCTCGATCGTGGCACTGAATGCATCCCCGACGAGGAGCATCCCTTCTCGCTGTACGACGATCATCTCGGCTCCGTACAGGGCCTTGAGCACCTCGGGCCTCAGCACCTCTTCAGGACTCCCCTGCGCCAGGATCCGTCTGTTCACGCAGACAAGACTGGGAAGGTGGGCGGCCACCGCGTTGAGGTCGTGGGTGGTCATGACGATGGAGATCCCTTCGTGGTTCAGCTCGTG
>JBDTXD010000027.1:0-10629 GCA_040006375.1 Actinomycetota bacterium | reverse complement strand
CACCACCGAACGCAGCCGCGAGCGTGGCCGCCATCGTGCCGATCGTCTGGGGCTCGGGGCTCGCGATGTTGAACGGGCCCGAGACGTCGGAGGCGAGCGCCAGAGCGTTCGCCCGCGCCACGTCGCGAACGTGGACGAAGTTGCGCAGCTGCCCGCCGTCCTCGAAGACGACGGGGGGGCGACCGGCGGATAGCGCACTCCTGAAGATGCTGGCCACACCCGCGTACGGCGTGTCGCTGGGCATCCGACCGCCGTACACGTTGTGGTACCGGAGCGATGCGAACGAGACGCCCGTTTCCCGTGCGAAGACCGAGCAGAGATGTTCCTGGTGGAGCTTGGTCGCGGCATAGATGTTCCGCGGATCCAAGGGGGCATCCTCCGGGATCGACTCGGGCTCAAGGTCGCTCCCGCATGACGGACACGGTGGCTCGAAGCGCCCTTCCTGCAACGCGCGAGCCGATCGCGGTTCGGGCCGGACGGCGATCCGGCAGCGCCTGCAGGTGTACGCACCTTCGCCGTAGACCACCATGCTGCTTGCGAGCACCAGGCGCCCCTTGAATCGTTCGCGATGCAGCGCCTGCAGGAGCACCGCCGTGCCCAGATCGTTGTGCGACACGTAATCCACGACATCGTCCAGGTCTACGCCGAGGCCGACCATGGCAGCCTGGTGGCTCACGGCATCCGCACCGCGCACGGCCGAGGCCACGGCGTCCGCATCGCGGACGTCGGCGACCCGATACTCAGCTCCACCATTCAGGTACGCCGGGCTGCCGTGGTGCACGTCGGGGTGCAGGAGATCGAGCACCCGCACGTCGTGCCCCTGCGCTACCAGGAGATCCACAACGTGCGAACCGATGAATCCGGCACCGCCGGTCACCACGATCACCATGGCGAGCGCACCAGCAACTGGAGTCCGAGCGCCCAGACCACCTGGACGGCGAGCCAGATCCGGATGGTTCGAACGTTCGCGCCACGGTTCACCTCGTCCCGTTCGGCGACGAGTCCCCATGCGGCCCCGGCGATGAGCCAGGGCATGAAGGGGAGCCAGATCCGTTCCACCTCGCCCTTGGAAAGACCCGACGCATCGGCGAGCGCGATGGCGGCCAGGGCGGCCCCACTCACCAGCCACACACGCCGATCCCGCAAGCGAGTCAGCCCGACCCACGCCGCGGGGCCGACCGCCGCCAGGAGCGCCGCGAGATTCGCGACGAGGAAGTACCCGCCGGGGCGGAACCGGGCGATGCTCTCGGCGTACTGGATGCGCGTGCCCATGAGCCCGTCCCACCACCAGAAGCCCGCGAGGGCGAATACACCCAACACCCCGGACGCGCACGCGAGGGCGACCACGCCCACGAGCGCTCGCCGCCGGGCAACGATCACCGCGGCCGGGACCAGTACCAGCAGTACCAACCCGTAGGAGAGCATCAGCGCGGCGCCGAGCAGCAAGCCTCCCGCGGCGGCCAGGACCACCTGCGCGCGGCCGCCGCCGGCGGTCGCGAGGATGAGGAGAGCGCACGACCACGCCGCCACGCCCATGAACAGGGCATCCCCCGAACCGAACATCACGGCGAAGGGTGCAAGGACCAGGAACGGGGCGGCAGCTCGCGCCCGGTCTTCGCCCGCCCACGAGCGGAAGGCGACCAGGAGCGCGGGAGCAGCCGCCGCCGCGCCCACCAACTGGAGCGCTGCGACGGCGCCGGGTCCGGGCGCGCCTGCTTTGCCCAGGAGCCAGACCAACAGCAGCATGCCCGGGGGATGCGCGCGGACGTGTGTGGTGTAGGTCCCGAGGTTCGCGACGAACCCGCGCAGGAACGGACCGAGCGCTCCCACGCGCCCGACGTTGTGGAGATAGTTCGCGGGACTCGCGACCGGAGCGAGGTACCCGCCGATCCCGTCGGTCAGTGCGAGCGCGAGCGCCCATCCGCCCGCGGCGATGAACGAAACGACCATCAGGGTTCGCCACCGCGCCGACGCGGCGATGGCCGGAGCCTTCCAGATGACCAGTGCCGCGAGCAGGACCGCCCCCAGAGCTGCGGCGGGCAGTCGCGGATCCACCGACCCGGTGAGCGGAGGAGCGCCCAACTGCAATCGAACCCCACTCGCCTGCAGGGCCTTCCCCCATCGCTGGGCAGCGACGATGAGAGCGATGCCACCTGCGAGCGGCGCGATCAGGTGCCAGGGGATCTGGCGGCGGAGGGCTTCGCCGGATGCCGGCGGTTCCTCCCGTGGACCGTTCCCGTGCGGGGCAGCCAGCGGTTCGGCCAGCCTCATGACGTCTCCGCGCTCGCGCTCGGAACGACCACCTCACGGCGCCTGCGACGACCCAGGAGGCGGATGCCTGCGACGGCCCACACGCTGCCCAAGATCAGGATCAAGCCGAACCCGTAGTTGCGGGGCAACAGGCTCGGGTTGTCGGCCTGGCGCCCCCACCCCATGACGAAGGGAACGGCGAAGAGAGTGATAACGGCGGAGACGGCCAGAGCCGCTTCGACGGCGCCCAGCCACCATCGGCGTCGGGCTCCCTTCAGCGTCCGGCCCGCCAGGCTCACCACAGGTGCCATCACCAGGTCGTGCAGCAGCGCGAGCCCAACGATCCACACCAGGAACTGCGGCGGATCGACCGCTCCCCAGTGAGTGAGCGCCGACACCGCGCCGAACGCGATCGCCATCCACCCCACCGCCACCGCTGCCCAGAACACGGGTCCGTACCTGCTGGTCCCGTGCGACGCGCTCACCGAACCACCACCTTCGCGAGCCATTTGGTCTGCTGCACCCCCGGCCGGTTCGGACCGATCAGTCGAACCGGGTACCCATGGTCCAGGGCGAGCGGCTCTCCGTTCAGTTCCAGGGCAAGCAGCGTGTCCTGGTCCGCGATCTGGCCCGCGTCGAGGTCGCTGGAGGCGTACGGGGCGCCCGCCCGCTGCAGCGACGCGACGGAGGCTTCGGCATCAACGCTGCCCCCGGCGGCGGCGATGACGTCTCGCACGGGGACGCCGCGCCAGGTCGCCATCGCGCTCCACCCGTCGACGCAGGCGATGGGAAGTCGCGCCTCACGCTGCGGCATCGCGCGGAGATCCGCCAGCGAGAGCCGTAGCGGTGAGGGCACCGAGCCTTCGACCACCAGTTCGTAGGCGGGATCCGTGGCCAGGGTCGAGACGCGGGCCGCAGCCGCCGTCTTGTTGACCGGGACGCCCTGGGGACCCACGCGAGGGTCACGGGGTGCCAGCGCCCCCGCCCAGGCCAGCGGCCGCAGGGTCTGGCCGACCGTGACCGCGGCCAGGGTCACCGCGGCGCCGGCGATCGAGCCGAGGAACCCACGCCGACTCAGACCGCGCGCGATCGGCGGCATCGGTGCGGTCCCGTCGCCGGGTCGGGCACCACGGGAGAGCGCCGTTCGCGTGGCCCCGATCTTCGCGCCCACGTGGACGACCAGCCCGCCGATCGTGATCCAGGCGGCGGCGTAGTGCGCGGGAGGGAACGAGATGGACGCGGAGAAGGGCAGCCACCGGGAGATGCTTGCCACACCGGAGAAGAGCAGGAAGAGCGAACCGCCCACGAGCGGCAGGAGCGAGAGCCGTTCGACGGCGTTCGCGACGCTCTCGAGCGGAGGCCATGCCCACAGGCGCGGGTAGACGGTCCAGAGTTTCCCCAGCAGGAGAGGGACCGAGGCGATCCCGGTGGTGACGTGGATCCCCTGGGACAGCCGGTAGAGCCAGGACGGGCGCGGGAACCACTGGAGCCAACCAGGCGGATGCTGGATCCCGTGCGAGATGAGCCCGGTCAGGAAACAAACCGAGAAGGCGATGCCGAGCGCCACGCCGAGCCACGCTGCGGTTCGCTCCTCGTGCAGCGGCGAATCGAACACGCCCTCGCGGAACGGCCCGACGCGAGGAGGGGCGAGCGATCGGAGTTTCTGGTCCATCTTCATGGGGTCGCGTCCATCCGCGCGAACCACCGTCCGCCCGACTCCCAGACCTGCTCGAGCGTGAAGCCGGCGGCGGCGGCGAGGGAGACTGCATCGTCCACCCCAACCGTGGCCCAGTCGAACCGGGTCCCGGGCGGCCACGGGAGCCAGCCCGCGTGCGGGTCCGGCTGGACCCGAAGCTCGCGGCCCGCGACGCCGGGCGCTTCGAGTTCGACCAGGAGCCTTCCGCCGGGTCGGAGCAGCCCGCCGATCCGGCGAAGGAGCGCGCGTGGATCCCCGCCGATGCCGATGTTGCCGTCCATCAACAGGGCGCTCCCCCAACGGCCTTCATCGGGCAGCCGATCGAAGATAGACCGGTGCAACACGGCGGCCCCGCGGCGCCGCGCCATCCGAACCGATCCCGCCGCAGAGTCGATTCCGATACACCCTACGCCGCGGGCCGCCAGCGCCAGCGTGTGCCGTCCCGGCCCGCAGCCAACATCCAAAGCGGCCGGCAGGGCGAGGGCAAGCACGTCTTCTTCTTCCGGGCCCGGGCGATCGAACCAGCGCGGCACGTGGAGCGGGATCACCGACCCACATGTCGAGCGCAGGTGCGCGGGGGCGATCTCGCGCGCCTGCATCACCATGTCGCGACGACCATGCGCTCAGCCAGCGCTTCCACGACGGCGGCCGTTCGCGAGGACGGGATCGATGCCGCCACGCCGAGCGCATCCTGGAACGTGTCGATGTCCGTCAGCGTGCAGAGCTCGGCCCGGGCGACCCCGAGCCGGTCCCATCGTTCACGTTGCCGGGCGAGCGTATGCGGGGAGCTCATCGGCACGCCGACCACATACTCAGGCTCCGGGTCGCGCAGTCCCATCGCCCACCAACCCCCGTCGCTCGCGGGACCCAAGACCCCCGACACGCCGGGTTCAAGCAGGCGGCCCATCGCGGCATCGAGCGTGGCGGACGTCACCTGGGGCGTGTCCATCCCTATAAGGAGCGTTCCCTCGCGCTCTGGCCCTGCATCCGCGAACGCACTGGAGATGCGTTCGTCCAGTCCGTCCCCGCGCTGCCGGATGATGCGGAAGCCCTGGGCCCACTCGCGAACCGGGCCGTCCAAGGCGATCACCAGATCGTCGGCGCGCGTTCCCCGGCAGGCATCCAGCGTGTCGTGGAGCGCGGCCTCGGCGACACGCGCCGCCTGCGCCGGCGTGCACGGGGGGCAGAGCCTGGTCTTGGACCGGCCGCTAGCCGGCGACTTGGCCAGCACGATGAGCCTCATCCCAGGGCCGCCGTGACGCGCCGCATGTCCCGGTAGGTCTTGGCCACGCCGGACACCGTTCCCGTGACCTTGCTCTTCCCGGTACGAGGCAGGTACGGGACCGGTGTCTCGCCGATCCGCCACCCAGCGGCGGCCGCCCGCAGCACCATCTCCAACGGCCAACCGAACCTGCGGTCGGTCATCCCCACATCGAGCAACGCCAACCGGCGCGAGGCGCGCATCGGGCCCAGGTCGCTGAGTGCGATCCCCGTTCGTCTGCGGACGTCGGCAGCGATGATCCGGTTGCCCAGTCGCGCGTGGACCGGCCAGGCGCCCCGCGCAGGCGATCGCGCGCCGAGGAACAGATCGAAGGAGTCATCCACCACCGGATCCGCGACCTTCGGCAGGTCTTGGGGATCCAGCGAGCCGTCGCAGTCCATGAAACAGACGACGTCGGCCCGAGCCGCGGACAAGCCTGTCCAGCACGCCGCCCCGAACCCGGGCCGCGGTTCGTGGACCACGGTCGCGCCCAGCGTTCGTGCCAGCGGGCCCGAGCCATCGGTCGATGCGTTGTCGACCACGATGGCGCGGTAGCCATGCGGCATCCTGGTCAGGACCCAGGGGAGGGCGGCGACCTCGTTTAGGACGGGCAGGATGACGTCCGGCATGCCGCCCAGTGTGTGGGCCCCTCCTTACCAACTCCTTACGGATGGTACAGCGACGGATGGTACAGCGGCCGGCTCCCGTAATGCCATCGCAACATCCGTGGTCCATCATCGGGGGGTGACGACTCCCCTGGTCCTGGTGGTCGACGACGAACCGATGGTTCGCGAAGTCCTGTCGCGCTATCTGGACAGGGACGGGTTCCGGGTTCTCGCCGCCCAGGACGGCGAGGAGGCCGTTCGTCTCTACCGGGACCACGGGCCCGACCTGGTGCTCCTGGATCTCATGCTCCCGAAACTGGATGGCCTCGAGGTCTTCCGGCGGATGCGCCAGGGCGCGATGACCCCGGTCATCATGCTGACCGCTCGGGGGGAGGAAACCGATCGGGTGGTTGGGCTGGATCTGGGCGCCGACGACTACGTGACGAAACCGTTCTCACCGCGCGAGGTCGTGGCGCGCGTCCGGTCGGTCCTTCGCCGGTCCTCGGGCGGGGCTGCGCTTCCGAACTCCGGCCTTCTCGCCTTCGGGGTCTGCTCGCTCGATGCGGGCAAGCGCGCGTTGGTGCGGGCCGGCGAACCCGTGGGTCTGACCAGGCGCGAGTTCGACCTGCTGTTGTACATGGCTTCCCAGCCGGGGATGACCTTCAGCCGAACGCAGCTCCTTGAAGAGGTGTGGGACTTCGCTTGGGACGGGGACACGTCGACCGTCACCGTTCACGTCCGCCGACTCCGGGAGAAGATCGAGCCCGATCCTGCCAACCCGTCCCACCTGATCACGGTCTGGGGCGTCGGCTACCGGTTCGAACGATGAGGTCGGTCTGGCGAACCACGGCGTTGGTGCTCGCGGTGGCAGTGGCAGGCGCCGCGGGCTCGCTGGTGGTGGCCGTCTGGGTGGGGATGGGCGCCGACACCGGACATCTGCTCACCTCCTTGGTTCCGGCAGCGCTGGTCACCGTGTTGGTGGCCGTTTTTGCCGGGCCTCTCCTGACCCGGGCGTCCCTGCGGCAGCGCTTCGTCGCGGTCGCCCTGGTGGCCGCGGTCGCAGCTTTGACGAACCTGGCGGTCCTCACTCGGCAGATGTTCCTGAGCAGCCACGACGGGACCATCGTGATCGTCCTGGTGGTGTATTCCCTCGGTGCCGGCCTGGCGGCAGCACTCGTGGCGGCCAGGGGGACCTCCGTGGCGGTGGCGCGGCTGGAGGAAACCGCGGAGGTTCTGGGCGGCGGGGACCTCCAAGCCCGCGTCGGCGACCTGAACGCCGGCTCCGAACTGGACATGCTGGCTCGAACCCTTGACGACATGGCGTCCCGCCTCGCGAGCGCGGCGGAGCGCGAGCGAGAGGTCGAGTCGATGCGCCGGGATCTGATCACGGCCGTCTCGCACGACCTTCGCACGCCGCTGTCCTCGCTCCGCGCGATGGTCGAAGCGATCGATGACGGCGTCGTGGACGACGCGGCAACCGTTCGCCGGTACACCGGTGAGATGCGCAGGTCCGTGGACCGGCTGGTCTCGATGGTGGACGACCTCTTCGAACTGGTGCAGCTGGAAGCCGGCGCCATCCAGGCCGAAACGCGGCGCGCTCGGCTGGACGATGTGGTCCGATCCGCGATGGGCGCCTTGGAGCTGCAGGCAGAGGAGAAAGGCCTGTCCATGGCGGCCGATCTGCACGGGGCCGAGGCTGCGGCGTGTTCGCCGCGCTTGGTCCGGGTGCTCCAGAACCTCCTGGGCAATGCCGTGCGGCATACCCCGGCGGACGGGACCATCACCATCGCCGCGCACCACGCCGACGGACGCCTCGCGCTAGCGGTGAGAGACACGGGTGAGGGCATCCCGGCGACGGATCTCCCGCACATCTTCGAGCCCTTCTACCGCGGTGACCCCGCCAGGAGCGGCGGGGGCGCGGGGCTGGGACTGGCGTTGGCGAAGCGCATCGTCGAGGCGCTCGGCGGCGACATCACGGCACACAGCGCGCCGGAGATGGGAGCGCGGTTCGAGCTCTCGCTCCCCGATCGCGCATCGGTCTAGCCGGCCGTTGGTTCCGACAACGTCAAAGGGCGGCGTAGATCTTGTAGTTCGCCTCCACCTTCGGCACGACACCCGTTACGTAGGTGCCTCCTACACAGCCTCGGCACCACGACGACGCGTTGATCGCTTGGGCAGTTGTCATGGGATCCGAGCATCGCGAGAGGGCCGAGACGATGGCGTCGTACCCATAGGTCGGCGAACCACCGACGATCGTGGCTCTGGACGCCTGCAGTCCCTGTGCGAGCGAACGGTAGTTCTGGACGTTCGAGGAGTTGAAGACCGTCGATCCGGGCATCGGATGCGTAGTGGCCAAGGGGTTCCAGGCCGCCTGGGTGAACTCGGAGAGCTGCCAGGAGACCACCACGATCAGGTTCGATCGGCACGAGGACACACCCATGGTCTTCAGGAAGAGTCCGGCCCACGCCCCGTACGTGATGTGATCTCCCCCTTGGAATGCTCCGCCGATGTTGCCGATCTCCTCGGCTTTCACCTCCTTGTGAAGCCGCACGATGAGGTCGAGGATCTGTTGCTTCGTATCGTCCAGGTTCGCGAGCGCCTGCTGCTCGGCGGCGACGGCACTCGCCTTCGCGGTTTGCGCATCGCTCAGGCTCGCGAGCAGCGCGACCCGCCGGGAAAGCAACTGGGATTGGTCCGCGGCCCGTGCCTCGAGCAGTGCTTTCGCCGTCGACACCTGGTTCGCAAGATCGATGTAGGACCCGCCGATGGCGGAGGCGTACGCGGACCGGTCGGCAAGGTCGGCCATGGACGTCGAGGACAGCATCGCGTCCAGGACCTCGGCCCCGCCGCCACCCGACATGTACATCGCTCGCGTGATCGAGTCCAGCTGGGCTTGGAGCGCTTCTTCCTGCGATCTGTCCACCTCGATCGAGTTCTGCGTTGCCACCAGCTGGGCCGAGACCAGGGCCTCGCGCTGGTTCGCCGAATCGATCCGCGCGTTCATGCCGGCGAGCTGATCCTGCAGCCCGAGCGCGCTGGCTTCCTGCGTCTTGATCTGGATGGTGAGCGCATCCAGTCGCTGCTTGGCATCCGACAACTTCGATCGGGTTGTGGCAGAGGCACCAGGAACGAGACCGATAGACAGCACGAAGGCGAGGGCTACCGCGACGGCCGGAAGCCGGCGGTTGATGGAACGGCGGGGAACATCGGGTCCGGAGAGCACGCGGAGCAGCCACGATACCTCGCCAAGGATGAACGCACGATGCCATCGCCGGCTGGCGAGCCAACTCCGTCGTTCATCAGCCGTGCCTGCCCTCGTCGCGGGCGCTGCCACACCTTCACGCAATGGTGACCACGACCTTGCCGCGGGCGTGTCCCGTTTCCACGTAACTCAGACCTTCGCCGGTATCCGCCAAGGCATACGTGCGGTCGACGACCGGGGTGAGCTTCCCGTCCTCGATGAGCGTGGTCACGGCGAGCAGTTCATCGCGGTCCTCCTTCGACGGAAGCGGGCGCAGCCGCTGCGAGACGAAGATGTTGGCCAGGACCGCCCGCAAGAGGCCACCGATGGGCCCGAACACGCGGCCGTCGGGTGCCCCGCCGCCGTTCAGCACCAGCGTCCCCTTCGGGGCGAGCGCCATTCGCAATCGCTTGAGCGGAAGGTTGCTCACGTTGTCGAGGATCACGTCGTACCGGGTCCGTCCATCGGTGAAGTCCTCGGCCGCGTAGTCGATGACGTGCGCGACCCCGAGCGAGCGCACCAGCTCGACGTTGTGCGCGCTGCAGACACCCGTAACCTCGGCGCCGAGCGCCATCGCGATCTGGACGGCGAACGTCCCGATGCCGCCTCCGGCGCCGTTGACCAATACCAGCTGACCAGCCTGCACCGCACCCACGTCGCGGATCCCGCGTAGTGCAGTCGTCGCAGCGATCGGAACGGCGGCTGCCTGCTCGAAGGAAAGCCTCGCCGGCTTCGGCACGACCAACTCCGCCGCCGCGGACGCATATCCGGCGAACGCGCCCCGGGAGAAGCCGAGCACCTCGTCGCCAACCTGCGCCCCGCGAACGTTCGCGCCGACCGTCTCCACAACGCCGGCCACGTCGTTTCCGGCCACGCGGTGCTTGGGCTTGGTGAGCCCGATACCCATGAGCCGCGCGACGAGTGGATCTCCGCGCAGGATGTGCCAGTCAGCTGGGTTGATCGCCGCGGCGTGCACCCGGATGAGTACGTCGGCGGGCCCGACGTCAGGCGAGTCGATGTCCTTGAGCCGCAAGATGTCCGGCGGGCCGAACCGTTCCTGGACGATTGCCTTCATCAGGCCTCCTCGTGCCGTGAGGGTAACCCTCGCAGTTGGTTTCAGCTTCGAGGTTCTGCTCGTCGGGGAGGTTGCACGATTTGACCGGCAGGCGTCACATCGAGAGACTTCGGGCGTCACATCGGAACCCGTGACCGGAGTCGCATCCGGCGGAAGGGTCCCTCGGGTGGCGCCCGGTCGCGCGAGCCGCTTAGATGTGGTCCTCGCGCCGAACCAGGCCATGTGATCGGGGGGATCAGATGTCGACCACCGGTGTGCCGCCGGATAGCCCACGAAGCGACCATCCGGCCGAACGCGAACTCGGCCCGCTTCCGGGGTTCCTGCGTCCGTTCGTGGACCGGGTGGCCCGCATCAGGGCGACCATCCACACGAAGTTGTTGGCCGCGTTCCTCACGATCGCCGTGCTCCTCCTGGCCATGGGCGTCCTCAGCGTGGTCGTATTGGATCGCGTCAATGAGCAGGTCGACAGACTGACCGCTCTGAACGAACAAACCGACCTCG
>JBDTXD010000026.1:0-10633 GCA_040006375.1 Actinomycetota bacterium | reverse complement strand
GCGTCGCGACGGCCGTCGCGATCTCCTCACGGCCGAACCCCACGTTCGCGAACCACAGCCCACCCGTCGCATCCAGGTAGCGATCCCCGGCCTCGTCCCAAACGTGTGACCCATCGCCACGCGTAAGGACGAACTCACCACCGGCTTCCACGGCGGCCATGTCGGCGAACGGGTGCCACAGGTGCATCGTCATGGCGGAACGCTACCAGCGGGTCCGTCGCCGCCTGCAGGCCGAGGCGGACAAGCTCGCGACCGCCCTCAGTCCGGGTCGTAGGCGAGGTTCGGACGGAGCCAGCGCTCGGCCTCAGACACGCTCTCGCCGAGCCGGCGGGCGTAGTCCTCGACCTGATCCTTCCCGATCCGGCCTACGTTGAAGTAGCGCGACTCCGGGTGTCCGAAGTACAGGCCGCTGACGCTCGCGGGAGGGGTCATCGCCATGTGTTCGGTCAGGTCCATCCCGATCTCGCGGGCCTCGAGCAGGTCGAACAGCCGGCGTTTCAGGGAGTGGTCGGGGCAGGCGGGGTATCCGAACGCCGGCCGGATGCCCCGGTAGCGCTCTTGCACCAGCTCCTCGCTCGGGAGCGGCGCGGATTGGTGCCCCCAGGCCATGCGTGCCTCCTGATGGAGGTATTCCGCGAACGCCTCCGCCAACCGATCGGCGAGCGCCTTGACCATGATCGCCCGGTAGTCGTCTAGCGCGGCCTCGTATCGCTTCACCAGCTCGTCGCCTCCCAGCCCCGCGGTAACGGCGAACGCGCCGATGTGGTCGGTGAGTCCGGAGTCCGCGGACGCCAGGAAGTCGGCCAGCGACCGGTTCGGGCCGTCGGCCTTCTGCACCTGCTGGCGGAGCATGGGGAAGGTCAGGCCGTTCTCCAGCACGATATCGTCGAGCTCGGCCGCCGCCGGCCAGAACCCGTACACGCCCTTGGCTTGGAGGGACGCGTCGCGTTCGATCTCATCCAGCAGCTCCTGCCCATCGGCGAACAGGTTCCGCGCGGCCTCACCGTGATCGGGATGATCCAAGATCTGTGGGTAGCGTCCCTTCAACTCCCACGCCGTGAAGAAGAAGGTCCAATCGATGAAGGGCCGGAGCGTCGCGATCGAAGCTTCCACCGCCCTGGTACCCGTGAACGTGGGTGCCGTCAGGTCCTCGGCGTGCCACTCGATCGGGGTCCGGTTCTCGAGCGTCTTGCGATAGGGCAACAGCGGCGTCTTCTCCCGCTCCGCGTGCTGAGCGCGAAGGCGGTCCTGCAGTTCGCGGTTCTCCTTGTCCAAGGTCACCTTCCGATCGTCGTCGAGCAGGGCGCTGACGACGCCGACCACTCTCGAGGCGTCGATGACGTGCACCACCGGCTGGGCGAATGCGGGCGCGATCCGCACGGCCGTGTGTTGTCGCGATGTGGTGGCACCGCCGATGAGGAGGGGCAGCTCCATCCCCCGCCGCTGCATCTCCTTGGCGACGTTGACCATCTCGTCCAGGGAGGGCGTGATGAGCCCTGAACAGCCGACGATGTCCACGCCTTCGGCCACAGCCGTGTCCAGCAGGATGTCGGCCGGGACCATGACGCCCAAGTCGATGACCTCATAATTATTGCAGCCCAATACGACGCCGACGATGTTCTTGCCGATGTCGTGGACATCACCCTTGACCGTGCAGAGGATCACCTTGCCGTTGGCCTTCGCGGTGCCGCCGCCGGCCACCAGGATCCGCTTCTCGTCTTCCATGAACGGCTCAAGGTAGGCGACGGCCTTCTTCATCGCCCGCGCGCTCTTGACCACCTGTGGGAGGAACATCTTGCCCGAGCCGAACAGGTCGCCCACGATCTGCATCCCGTCCATCAACGGGCCCTCGATCACCTGGAGCGGGCGCTCGTAGAGATGGCGAGCCTCCTCGGTGTCCTCCACGATGAAGTCGTCGATGCCGTGGACCAGCGCGTGCGACAGGCGCGCCTGCACGTCGGCTTCGCGCCAGGAGAGATCGCGCTCACGGACCACGCCGCCGCTCTTCACGGTCTCGGCGAACGTCACCATCCGCTCGGTCGCGTCGGGCCTGCGGTTGAAGATGATGTCCTCGACGTGCGCTAACAGGTCCTTCGGGATGTCGTCGTAGACAGGAAGCTGCCCCGCGTTGACGATGGCCATGTCCAGCCCGGCCGCGATGGCGTGGTAGAGGAACGCGGAGTGGATGGCTTGACGAACCGGCTCGTTGCCGCGGAAGGAGAAGCTCAGGTTCGACAGGCCCCCGCTGATCTTCACGCCGGGACACCGACGTTTGATCTCCCGCGTCGCCTCGATGAACCACCGCGCGTAGTCGTTGTGCTCCTCCAACCCCGTGGCGATCGCCAGGATGTTGGGGTCGAAGATGATGTCGGAGGGGTCGTAGCCGGCGTCCCGTGTGAGGAGCCTGTACGCGCGCTCGCTCACCTGCACGCGTCGCTCAAGGGTGTCGGCCTGCCCCTTCTCATCGAACGCCATGACGACGACGGAGGCCCCGTAGCGCTTGACCTTGCGCGCCTTGTCCAGGAAGTCCCCCTCGCCTTCTTTCAGGCTGATCGAATTGACGATGCCTCGGCCCTGGACGCACTTGAGCCCGGCCTCCAGCACCGCCCAACGCGACGAGTCGATCATCACCGGCACCTTCGCGATGTCGGGCTCGGTGGCGATCAAGTTCAGGAACGTGGTCATCGCCGTCTCGCCGTCCAGCAGGTCGGTGTCCATGTTCACGTCGATGACGTTGGCGCCCGCCCGCACCTGCTCGGCAGCGATATCCACGGCGGCTTGATAGTCGCCGGACTCGATGAGCCCCCGGAACTTCTTCGAACCCGTGAGGTTCGTTCGTTCGCCGATCATCACGAAGCCGGTCTCGGGGGTGATCCGGAACGGTTCGAGCCCGCTCCACGCGGTGACGTGGTCATCGAAGGTCGGTATCTCCCGCGGCGGGATGGACCGGACGCGTTCCGCGATCATCCGGATGTGTTCCGGTGTGGTGCCGCAACAGCCCCCGACGATATTCATCAGGCCGTCGTTCGCGAAGCCGCCCAGGAGTTCGCTCGTGATCTCGGGCGTCTCGTCGTAGCCGCCGAACGCGTTCGGGAGGCCTGCGTTCGGATAGCAGGCGAGCGGGATGGGCGCGACCCTGGCGAGGTCCTCGACGTAGGGTCGGATCTCGGTCGCGCCGAGCGAACAGTTCACCCCGACGATCGCGGGCTCCGCGTGCTCGATCGCGGTCCAGAATGCTTCGATCGTCTGCCCCGACAGCGTCCGCCCACTACGGTCGACGATCGTCACGCTGATCCAGCGGGGGAGTTCGGGCGCCACATCGAGCGCGGCTGCGATGGCCGCCTTCGCGTTCAGCGTGTCGAAGATGGTTTCGATGAGGAGGAGATCGGCCCCGCCGTCCCGCAGGCCGCGGATCTGCTCCGCGTACGCCTCGTACACCGCGTCGAACGAGACCGTTCGATAGGAGGGGTCCTCCACCTTCGGGGACATCGAGAGCGTGACGTTAAGCGGGCCGATCGAACCCGCCACGAGCCGGGTGCCGTCGAACTCGGCGGCGGCCGCCTTGGCGAGGCGCGCACCCTGCACGTTCATGTCGTAAACCGCCTCTTGGAGGCCGTAGTCGCCCTGTCCGATGGAGGTGGCTGTGAAGGTGTTCGTCGTCGTGATGTCGGCGCCGGCTTCGAAGTAGGCCCGGTGGATCTCCGTGATGATCTGCGGCTGAGAGATGTTGAGGATGTCGGGGTCGCCCTTCACATCCTTATGGTGTCCTGTGAACCGTTCCCCTCGGAACTCCTCCTCCGAGAGCCCTCTGCCTTGCAAGAGCACGCCCCAGGCGCCGTCGAGAACGACGATGCGTTCATCGAGAAGGGCCTGGAGTGCGGGATGCTGCGCCATGGCGCCACCCTAGCCGGGCTTCTGCGTGAACGACCAGCAGGTTGGCGCCGAGGGGTTGGTTCCGGGTAGGCTCGCCGTATGAGCATGAACAAGACCATCCCGGGCATGATGTTGCGCGGAGATCCGGGCAAGGGGTCGAAACCGAAGCGCCAGCCGGAGCAGCCTCCCAGGCGCACCCGCCGGCAGGACGAGGTGGCGCTGGCGGGCGTTCCCCTCTTCAGCGGTGTCTCCAAGCGCCATCTCCGACGCCTAGCAGCAGAGTCGGACCTCCAGGCTTTCCAGCCCGGGCAGACCATCGTGGTTGAGGGTCAGCCTGGTGAGACGCTGTTCGTCGTGCTGGAGGGCCAGGCGAAGGTCACCCGCAAGAAGCGCAAGGTCGGCCAGGTGGTCCCCGGAGACTTCTTCGGCGAACTGTCCGCCATCGACGGCAGGGAGCGAACCGCCTCGGTCGTTGCCGAGACGCCGATGCGGCTCATCCGCTTGTTCAGGCACACGCTGGAGGACATGGTCACCTCGGAGCCAGACTTCTCCACCAAGCTCCTGGATGGGATCGTCGCCAGACTCCGTCAGGTCGCCGGAGCGGGTCTCTAACCGCCGATCAGTGCGTCGATCGCGGCGCGCGTCGCATCGTCGAGCACGATGTCCCCGGCCGCTGCGTTCGTGCGAACGTGATCTGCGTTGCGGCTTCCCGCGATCGCCGCTGTAACGCCGGGCTGCGCGATGTTCCACGCGAGGGCGAGCTGCGCGAGTGAGATCTCCAGGTCCGCGGCGATCGGCCGGAGCGCCTCGACGAGCGCCAGATGGCGAGGCAGGTTGTCCGGGCCGAAGAGGGTCTGGCCTTCCGATGCCCGCCAGTCGTCGGCCTCGAACACGGTGTCGGGTGCGACGGCTCCCGTGAGGAGGCCGGCGCCGAGCGGAGAATAGGTGACGACGCCGACGCCGACCTCACCGCACCAGGCGATGAGTTCCCGATCCTCCAGCGTGACCATCGAGAACTCCTGCTGGAGCGAATCGACGTGGTGCACCCGTATGCAGCGTTCGATCTGATCCCTATCGAAGTTGGACACCCCGATCGAACGAACCTTCCCTTCGCGTTGGAGTTCGACCATGGTCGCCCAGGCGTCTTCGACGGGGATGTGATCATCGGGCCAGTGCAGCTGATAAAGGTCGATGACGTCGATCCCCATGCGGGTGAGCGACGCGTCGCACGCGGCCCGGATCTGCTCGGGGTGGAAGCCGGACCCTTCCGGAGCCGGAGCGACTTTCGAGGCCACTGTCACCGAGTCCCGTATCCCTTCCAGGGCCTTGCCGACCAGTCCCTCGGACACGCCGTTGCCATAGACCTCCGCGGTGTCGATCCAGTTGATCCCCGCTTCGATGGCGGCGCGCATGGCCTCGACCACGGCAGTTTCGGACGTGTTCGGGCCCCAGGCGTCGCCGCCGGCCTCCCAGGCGCCGTACCCGATCACCGTCAGCTCTGGGCCCTGCGTGCCACATCTCCGCGTCTGCATGACGGGGAATCTACCTGGGTGCACCGTCCTTGGCATCATGTCGCGGTAGATTGCAGGGGTAGGTCGATCAGCGAAGGAGCCAGGGCCACGCGTCCCACCAGATGATCAAGACCGTCGAAGAGAAAGACCGCGTCGTCATCCGGTTCGCCGGAGACTCGGGCGACGGGATGCAGCTCACGGGCGATCGATTCACCTCCGCGACGGCCGTTCTCGGCAACGACCTTGCCACCCTGCCGGACTTCCCGGCTGAGATCCGAGCGCCCGCAGGCACCGTCCACGGGGTGAGCGCGTTCCAGATCCAGTTTGCCTCAAGCGATGTGACGACCCCCGGCGACCATGCCGACGTGCTGGTCGCGATGAACCCCGCGGCCCTACGCGCCGACCTCAACACGGTTGGGACTGGCGGGACGCTGATCCTCAATGAGGACGCGTTCACCAAGCGCAATATCGAGAAGGCGGGCTATGCGTCCGACCCCAGGAGCGACGGCACGCTTGATGGCTACCAGGTGTACGCGGTTCCGATGACGTCGATCACTACCCGTGCCACCGAGTCGATCGGCGTGGGGAAGAAGGAATCCGAACGCGCTAAGAACATGTTCGCGCTCGGACTGGTGAGCTGGATGTACGGTCGGCCCCCCGAGACCACGCTGAGCTGGCTCGAGAGGAAGTTCGGGAGCAAGCAGGAGATCTTCGACACGAACGTCGCGGCGTTCAAAGCCGGCTACAACTTCGGTGAAACCACCGAGCTGTTCGCGCATTCGTTCCACGTGAAGGCGGCTCCGGCCGAGCCGGGCGTCTATCGCAACATCGCCGGTGCCACGGCGACCGCGTGGGGCCTGGTAAGCGCCGCGGAGCGCAGCGGTCTGCAGCTGTTCTACGCGAGCTACCCGATCACCCCCGCGTCCGAGCTCCTACATGAACTCTCCCGTCACAAGAACTTCGGCGTGCTCACGCTCCAAGCGGAGGATGAGATCGCCGCGGCCAACATGTCGCTCGGGGCCGCGTTCGCCGGCCACCTGGCAGTGACGGGAACGTCGGGACCCGGGATGGACCTCAAGGCCGAGACGATGGGGCTGGCCGTGATCATGGAACTCCCGCTGATCGTCGTCGACTGCCAGCGGGCGGGTCCGTCAACCGGACTTCCCACGAAGACGGAGCAGTCCGATCTGCTGCTAGCGATGTACGGGCGGCACGGCGATTCGCCCATGCCGATCATCGCCGCGGCGTCCCCGTCCGATTGCTTCGCGATGGCGATGGAAGCGGCACGGATCGCCGTCCGCTACCGGACGCCCGTCATCCTGCTTACGGACTCGTTCCTGCAGAACTCATCCGAGCCGTGGCGTATTCCATCGCTGGACGATCTTCCCGTCATCGATCCGGATTTCGCCGTACCGGACGGCGGCGACTTCATGCCGTACTCCCGCGACGAACGCCTCGCGCGTCCGTGGGCCATCCCCGGTACGCCGGGTCTGGTCCACCGGATCGGCGGGTTGGAGCGCGAGGACCGCACCGGCAACATCAGCTATGACCCGGAGAACCACCAGCGACTGACCGACCTGCGGTTCGCCAAGGTTGCGGGGATCGCGAGCGACATCCCCGAACTCGAGATCGAGGACCCAGACGGGGACGCCGAGCTGCTGGTCCTGGGCTGGGGTTCCTCGCTCGGCACCATCCGCGCGGCCGCGCGCCGCGTACGAGCGCAGGGCCGATCGGTGGCGACCAGCCATCTGCGCTACCTCAACCCGTTCCCGGCCAACACCGCGAACGTGGTCCGTCGCTACCGCACGGTGCTCATCCCGGAGATGAATACCGGCCAGCTCTCGCTCCTGATCCGAGGGCGCTTCCTCGTGGACGCGCACTCGTACACGAAGGTCGAGGGGCTGCCCATCTTCGCCGAAGAACTCGAAGGAGAGATCATGAGGTTGCTCGATGGCTGAGACCGCCGCGCCCGCCGGTTCCGACCCCGCCTCCACCGGCGTCGGGACCCTCACCAAGAAGGATTTCACCTCCGACCAGGAGGTCCGGTGGTGTCCGGGTTGCGGGGACTACGCGATCCTCTCCGCGGTGCAAGGGTTCCTGCCTGAGCTTGGGATCGAACCGCACAAGACGGTTTTCGTGTCGGGGATCGGCTGCAGCGGCCGATTCACCTATTACCTTGACACCTACGGCGTGCACGGCATCCACGGACGCGCCCCCGCGATCGCAACGGGTATCGCCACCGCCGACCCGGAGCTCAACGTGTGGGTGGTCACGGGTGACGGCGATGGCCTGTCGATCGGCGGCAATCACTTGATCCACGCGCTTCGACGGAACGTCAACCTGAAGATCCTGCTGTTCAACAACCAGATCTACGGACTCACCAAGGGCCAGTACTCGCCTACCAGCGAAGAGGGCAAGGTGACGAAATCCTCACCGTTCGGGTCGGTCGATCATCCGTTCAACCCGATCGCGTTGGCGCTGGGAGCAGAGGCTACGTTCGTCGCGCGCACCTTGGACAACGACCGGCAGCACCTGACCGACATCCTGCGGCAGGCCGCAGCGCACAAGGGCACCGCGTTCATCGAGATCTATCAGAACTGCAACGTGTTCAACGACGGGGCGTTCGACCTCCTGCGGGAGAAGCCCCAGGGTGCACACAACCAGATCAGGCTCGCGCACGGCGAGCCGATCGTCTTCGACGAAGGGAACCGGTGCGTGGCGGTCGGGGAGAACGGCCGGCTGATCGTGGCCAACGTGGCCGATACACCGGTGGACCGGATCATCACGCATGAGGTGAACGGCCGGCCCTCGCTCGCCTTCGCACTCGCGCACCTGTCGCACGGCCCCACCGAACCCACCGCGATCGGGATCTTCCGGCAGTTCGAACGCCCCGTCTATGGGGAGGCGATGCACGCGCAGCTCGAGCAGGCCACCGAACGCCTGGGCAGGGGCGATCTGGAGAAGCTGCTCCACTCTGGCGACACATGGACCGTCTGAGCCGCTCCGCTCAGGTGCCCTCCGGTGGCCGGAACCTCGCTAAGGCATCCGAGCTCACTCGCTCGACCTGACGGAGTTCGGCCACGAGCGGGGGGAGCGTCGCCAGGAACTCGTCGACCTCGTGGTCGGTCGTGGCCGGCCCCAAGCTCACCCTGAATCCCGACACCCCGGGAACGCCGATCCTCTCCAGCACCGGTGAGGGATCCCCGGGCTGGCCGCTGCACATCGAGCCGGCTGCCACGCGGATACCCCGCGAATCCAGGGCCATCATGAGGGTCGCCGCATCCAGGTCCTCCACGCTGAACCCCACCAGATGGGGCGTTCGGTGGGTCTCGTGTCCATGGACGCGCACGCCAGGGATGGAGTCGAGCTTGGCTCGGATATCGGCCGTGCGGGTCCAGTTCGCCGCCGCCAGATCCGCCATGGTTGCGAGTGAGGCGCTGAGGGCGGCCGCCATCCCGGCGATCCCCGGCGTATTTTCCATGCCCGATCGGCGTTTGCGCTCACGGTCGTCCCCACAGGGATAGGCGGCCACGCCGACGCCGCGGCGCACGTAGAGCGCCCCGACACCGGGGGGGCCGCCGAACTTGTGGCCGGACAGTGACAGGAGGTCCACGCCGAGCGCGTCGACCGCTATCGGGAGACGGCCGACGGTCTGGCACGCGTCCGAATGGAACCGGACGCCCGCCTCTCGCGCTAGGCGCGCGGCCTCTCCCAGCGGCTGCATCGTGCCGAGTTCGTGGTTGGCGTGCTGCACGCTGGCGAGCAGGGTTCCCGGCCGGCGAACCTCAGCCGCGTATCGATCCAGGTCGATCCGCCCGGCGCCGTCCACCGGCACGGCGATGACCTCGAATCCGTCGCTCTCCAGGACGTTGCAGACCCCGCCGACCGCCGGATGCTCCACGGCGCTGACCACCACGCGGGTGCCGAGTTCGCGCTGGGCCCGAACCCCTCCCCAGATCCCCAGCGCCACGGACTCCGTGCCCCCGGACGTGAACACGATCTCGTCGGCCTGGGCCCCGATGCCTCCCGCGATGACGTCCCGGGCCTCATCCAGGATCCGCCGCGCGGCACGTCCCTCGCCGTGGATGTTGAGCGGGTCGCCGAACGAATCGAGCGCCGTCAGGACGGCCTCCCGCGCGGCGGGCAGGAGCGGCGCGGCGGACGCTGAATCCAGGTAGATATCGGCCATCGAACCTAGAGGCTACCGGCGGCCTGCACGAACGGTCGACCGAGGGCCCGGCCTCCGATGCACCACCGCGACGAGGATCAAGGGGTGGCCGGTTCCTTGCCCCGGAGGAAGACGCCCCAGTAGAGGACCGCGGCGATGATCCCTCCCGACACGGGGCCGGCGACCCAGACGTACCAGTTGTCCAGGTTGGAGGTGGCCAACGCCGGCCCCAGCCAGCGCGCGGGGTTCATCGCAGCCCCGGTGAACGGCCCGAACGCCAGGATGTCGAACGCGATCGTGAGCCCGATGGTCAGCCCGGCGGTCTTGTTCCAGGGGCCGCGGTCATCGACGGCGGTTCCGAACACGGCGAGCACCAGGAAGAAGGTTGCTACCGCTTCGATGAGGACCGCCTTGCCGGTAGCCAGATCGTGCAGGACCCCGGTTGCACCGCCGTTCGCCGCCTTGAACATGTCGGCGGGCACGAGGAACTTCAACAGGTAGGCGCCCGCGATGCCTCCCAAGAGCTGGGCGATGATGAATACCACTGTCTTCGTGGAAGGGAGCTTCCCCGTCACCCAGAGCGCGATGGAGATGGCCGGATTGAACAGCCCGCCGGAGATGTGGCCGAAGATCGACACCATGATGAAGAGCACCAAGCCATGCGCCAGTGCGACGGCAAGTAGCCCGTTGCCACCGCCCTGAGTTGCCGCGACGATCGACCCCGCGCCGATGAAGATCAGCGCGAACGTGCCGATGAACTCGGCGACAGCGCCCTTTCCGGTGTCCTCCACGATCCCCTCCTTGGGTGGTGAGCGGTGCTGATGAGCCGGGCGCGAGACTAGTGCAGCGGGGACGGCGACGCAAAGGCGCCAGCCCGCCCCGTAGTAGCATCCGTGCCGTGGATGTCCTGCTCGTTTCCCCTGACCCGAAGTCACGAGAGCTCATGGCGCTGACCATTCGCTCGATCGAACGGCGACTCGGTACTCCAATCAGGTTCCGGTCCGCCAAGAACGGGGAGCTGGGGGCGCGAGCGGCCCTGCGAGATCGGCCGGTCATGGTGGTCGCCGACCAGATCGCCTCG
>JBDTXD010000025.1:0-10755 GCA_040006375.1 Actinomycetota bacterium | reverse complement strand
GAGCCCGTCGAGCTACTCGAACACCAGGACGTCGGAGACGTAGTCGAGGAACCTTGGCCCCTCACCCGGGTTGCGACGGTACCCTTCGCGGATGCCGCGGGCGAACACGTGGTAGGAGCCGTCGTGCATGAGCAGGCCGGCGTTGAAGATGGGGGCGTACCCGGGGGCGGATCCCGCCTCAATCACGGGTCGTTCGAGCAACCGTGTCGCGCGGACGGAGATGAGAGCGGGCATGTACATCCTGTGTCCTGGTCGGCGAGGATACCGGACGGCATCCTCTTCCCTTCGATTTCGACGAAGATATGTTCGGTCTTGAGCGGAAGGGACGAGGAGATGGCCGGTGACTGAGGAACAGGAAGCGTTCGTACGGTACGAAGGGAACCCGATCATCACTCCCGGTCAGGTTGGTCCGAGGGTGAATGCCGTCTTCAATCCGGGCGCCACGGTCTTCGACGGGCAGACGCTCCTGCTTGCTCGGGTCGAGGATCGATCGGGCATGTCCAACCTGGTGGTCGCCCGGAGCAAGGACGGATTGACCGATTGGGTCGTGGAACCGCGCCGGGGGCTCCGCGCGGATCCGGATCGGTTCGAGGAGCGGTGGGGCGTCGAGGATCCACGGATCACCCGGATCGAGGACACGTACTACGTTGTCTACACGGGGTACTCGGAGGGCGGCCCGCTGGTGTGCCTGGCCACGACGCAGGATTTCGTCGGGTTCGAACGCCACGGCGTGCTGATGCCACCCGAGGACAAGGATGCGGCGCTGTTCCCCGTCCGTTTCGGCGAGCGCTGGGCGCTCTTGCACCGGCCGATCGCGATCTCGGCCGGCTACTCCGCGCATGTGTGGATCTCCTGGAGTCCTGATCTCCACTACTGGGGGGACGGCCGCATCGCGCTGCCCGCCAGGCGCGGTGGGTACTGGGATGCGAACAAGGTGGGCCTGGGCCCACCACCGCTCCAGACCGAAGCCGGATGGTTGCTGTGCTACCACGGGGTCCGAACGACTGCCTCCGGCTCCATCTACCGGGCGGGCTTGGCCCTGCTGGACCTGGACGATCCGAGCCGGCTCCTCGCCCGTACCGACGATTGGATCTTCGGGCCGCAAGCGCCATTCGAGCGAACCGGTGACGTGCCCGGCGTCGTCTTCCCCACGGGCTGGGTGCTGCGTGAGGACGGGGACACGATCCACATCTATTACGGGGCCGCAGACACGGTCATCGGGGTGGCGACGGCGAGCCTGCGGCACCTCCTCAAGCTGGTGGAACCGCCCGAGGTCGACTGAACCCGGGCGCCCTTCGATACCCTTGGCCGGTACCCGAGGGGGAGTTGATAGGGATGGATCGCATCGACCATTGGATCGGCGGCAAGCTGGTGCCCGGGGAGTCCGGCAGGAGCGGGCCGGTGTACAACCCGGCGACCGGACTCCAGACCCATGAGGTGGCCTTCGCCTCGGTTCCGGAGGTGGACGCGGCGGTCGAGGCCGCCCGAGAGGCGTTCCCAGGCTGGCGGAAGACCTCGCTCTCCAAGCGCTCGGACATCCTCTTCCGCATCCGCGAACTGATCGACGCCAACCGCAAGGAGATCGGCACGCTGATCACCCAGCAGCACGGGAAGGTCTTGAGCGACGCGATGGGCGAGGTGGCACGCGGCCAGGAGAACGTCGAGTTCGCCACAGGGGTGCCGAATCTCCTCAAGGGCGGCTTCAGCGAACAGGTCAGCACAGGTGTCGATACCTATTCGATCCGTCAGCCGCTCGGCGTGGTGGCCGGCATCACCCCGTTCAACTTCCCCGCGATGGTCCCGATGTGGATGTTCGCCAACGCCATCGCATGCGGGAACACGTTCATCCTGAAGCCTTCGGAGAAAGACCCCGGCGCGTCCATGCTCATCGCGGAGCTGCTGCAGGAGGCGGGTCTGCCCGACGGGGTCTTCAACGTGGTGCAGGGCGACAAGGTGGTCGTCGACCGGCTGCTGGAGCATCCGGACGTCCGGGCGATCTCATTCGTTGGGTCGACGCCGATCGCGCGGTACATCTATGAGACCGGCACGAAGAACGGCAAGCGCGTGCAGGCGCTCGGCGGCGCGAAGAACCACATGATCGTGCTGCCCGACGCCGACATCGACATGGCAGCAGACGCCGCGGTGAGCGCCGCCTACGGGTCGGCCGGGGAACGCTGCATGGCCATCTCCGTGGTGGTGGCGGTCGGGGATGCCGGCGACCGGATCGTCGGCGCGATCAAGGACCGCCTGCCCGGGATCAAGATCGGCGACGGCATGGAGCCCGAGTCCGAGATGGGGCCGCTGGTGACCGAGCAACATCGCGACAACGTCGCCGGGTACCTGGAAGAGGCTGTGGCGCAGGGTGCCACGGTGGTGCAGGACGGCCGGGAGCACGGCCTCTACCGCGACGCGGAGGGGTTCTTCCTGGGCGTGTCGCTGCTCGATCACGTGACCGCGGTCATGGATTGCTATCGGGACGAGATCTTCGGCCCGGTGCTCTGCGTGATGCGCGCGGACTCCTACGATGACGCCCTCCGGCTGATCAACGACAACCCGTACGGGAACGGCACCGCGATCTTCACGCGCGACGGCGGTGCGGCGCGGCAGTTCCAGTTCGACGTGAACGTGGGGATGGTCGGGGTCAACGTGCCGATCCCCGTGCCGGTGGGCTACTACTCGTTCGGCGGGTGGAAGGATTCGCTGTTCGGCGACACCCACATGTACGGGCCCGACGGCATCCACTTCTACACGAAGCAGAAGGTCGTCACGGCGCGCTGGCCCGATCCGGGAACCAGCGAGGTCGACCTCGGGTTCCCCCGGACCCGATGATGGCGACGCGCGAGGAACTGGCCGAGGCGGAGCGCGGCGCATGGGCCGAGTTCATGGCCCTGGTCGGCCGTGTGCCGCGGGAACGCCGGGACGTCCGCGAGGTGGTGCCCGGCTGGTCGGTGAAGGACCTGGTGTGGCACAACGCCGGCTGGATGCTCTTCTCCGCGGAAGCGCTCGCGAAGCTGGACGGGAAGCCCTTCGTCGATCCGTTCTCCGGGCATGACGACGCGCATTTCGCCGCGGAAAACGAACTGCAGCTGGAGGCGGGGCGTCGGCTCTCGTGGGATGAGGTCGTGGACCAGGCGGAGCGCCAGCGCGCCAGGACCCACGAACTCTGGGCGGGGCTCGGTGCAGTGAGCGATGAAGCGGCTGCGTTCTTCGCTGAAGAGTCCACCGTGCACTATGAAGAGCACGCGGAGGAGATCCGCCGGTTCCTGTCGCCCTAGGTTCCCGCATGCCCGAGCCGCCCCAGATGTCGGGGAAACTGGTACTTGAAGGTGTGGGAGAGTGGCACTACAGGCGCGGGACATCGACGGATCTGTGGAGGGCTGATGGACGGCAAGGAGAAGCGAACCGCGGCGGAAGCCACTGCGTGGGAACAGTTCGAGGCGGCATTGCTGGCGGTGCCGCGCGATCGGATGGAGGAGCCGCTCCTTACCGACGGGTGGTCGGTGAAAGACGTCCTCTTCCACATCGCTCGGTGGTGGGAAGACTGCGCCGACATGTTGGAGCTGATGCGCTCCGCCGGGACGTACTCGGGATGGGACGGCGACACGGATGCTGAGAACGCCCGCGTCCTGGTGCAGGGTCGGTCGCTCTCTCTCGAAGACGTTGAACTGCGATCGGCCCGCATCCGGGAGCGGATGCTGCTGGCGTGGGACGCGCTCACCGCGGAGGATCCGCGCGCTACGGAGGATTTCGACGGTGAGACGACGGAGCACTACCAGGAGCACCTCGGCCAGATCGAGTCGCTCGCGACGGGCTGAACGCTAGGCTATCTCGCCGGTCCTGCCCATGTCGGCGTAACGGAAGGTGCCCTTCGCGATCCGCAGCCCGACGAACGAATCCACCTCGCTCACGCCGGGCACCTTGCGGATCTCGACCTGCATCAGCCGGAGGAGATCGTCGCCGTTCTTTGCCACGACCTCCACCAGCACATCGAAGTTGCCGGTGCATTCGATGACATAGACCGCCTCCGGGATGGCGCAGATGGCCTCGACCGCCCGAGGAACGCTCGCGCCGGTGATGCGCACCCCGAGATACGCGAACAGCAGCCCAAGCTGGTGGGGAGAGGTATCCGTGACGAACCGGATCGCCTTCAGCCGCTGGAGGCGTGACACCCTGGCCCGAACCGTGGCCTCAGAAACCCCCAGGTCCTTCGCGACGGTGGTGAACGGGCGGCGTCCGTCCTCCGCCAGGGCGTCGATGATCTGCAGGTCCAGTTCGTCGAACGATCGCTGTTCGGCCATCTGCCGCGATTCTCGCAGAACTTGGGGCCCAGCACCTCGATATCCCAGCCCTTGGGTGCGGTTATCGGGTTCACAGATGCATCCAACAGTCCTACCATGGTGGCCACGTCGCCCGACGCCCCACGGAGGAACCGATCCCGATGCAGACCGACCCCTACAACGTGAACATCCGCGACGATTCCGGTCCGTGGACCCCCCGGCCTACCCTGGGTGGTGACGACTACCGGAGCCTGGAGGTCTTCGATCAGGAACGGGAGAAGATCTGGTGGGGCGATTGGGTCACCGTCGGCCGGACCGAAGAGGTCGCGAACCCCGGTGACTTCGTCACGAAGGACATCGCGGGCGAATCCATCTTCATCACCCGGAACCAGGACGGTGAGCTCCGCGCCTTCTACAACGTGTGCAGCCATCGAGGGACGAAGTTCCTTGACGACGACAGCAAGGGCAATGTTCGCAAAGCGTTCGTGTGTCCCTATCACGCGTGGGCCTACGACCTCAACGGGCAACTCATCGGAAGTCCGAACGTCACAGAGGACGAGCACTTCGACCGCTCGCAGTACCCGCTCCATCACATCGCGGTGGACAGCTACGCCGGGTTCCTGTTCGTCAACATGACCAAGGATGAGCCCAGGCCGTTGCTCGAGGCCCTCACCGATGGCGCCGAATCTATCACTGCGTTCGAGCGCTTCAAGATGGAGGAGATGTCGGTCGGCGTTCGTCTGGTCTACAACGTGAAGGCGAACTGGAAGATCATCGTCGAGAACTTCAACGAGTGCCTCCACTGCCCGCAGGTCCACCCGGAACTGGTGCAGGTGATCCCGCTGTTCCGCTTCGGCGAGGTCTGGGATGAGGAACTGCGCGACGACGGCAACGCCATGGTTGAAGGAGCTACGAGCTTCACGAAGAACGGCCAGTCAGACCTGCCGAAGTTCCCGAACCTCCTGCCCGAGGACTACGCCATGTACTACGGGAGCTACGAGTTCCCGAACCTCCTGCTGAACATCCACCCCGACGCGGTCATGTACTACCTCGGGTTCCCCAAGGGCCCGAACGAGACGCTCGTCATCAGCGAGTACCTCTTCCGTCCCGAAACCATCGCCGACCCCGAGCTGTTCAAGCCCGAACCCGTCGTCGAGTTCTGGGATCTCATCAGCAAGCAGGACTGGGACGTGTGTCAACGCGCGCAAACCGGTGTTGGGTCGCGTGCGTTCACCCGGGGCGTCTATCCGCGGCAGGACCGGTTCCTCTACTGGTTCAACGAGGAATGGCGGCAGAAGATGGGCCGCGAACTCCAGGGCTGACGGCCAGCTATCCTTCGGCCTCATGACGACGATCCCGGAGCGCCTGGCCAATCCCGACATGTCGGCGTCCCGTTTCGGCGGGGGTGGTGGTGATCTCCCTTCGCGTGCGCGCGTCGTGGTGGTCGGCGCCGGCATCATCGGATCGAGCGTCGCCTACCACCTCTCGAAGCTCGGCTGGACGGACATCGCGGTGCTGGAACGACACGCGCTGACCTCCGGGACGTCGTGGCATGCAGCGGGTTTGGTGAGTCAGGTGCGCGGGACCCATGCCATGACGGCGCTCGCGCGGTTGAACGTCCCGCTCTACTCTTCGCTCGAGGCCGAGACCGGCATCCCGACCGGGTTCCGCCAGGTTGGGTCGTTGTCGGTCGTCCGGACACAGGCGCGGATGACCGAGACGCTTTACGGCGTGACCCTGGCCCACGACGCCGGGGTTCCGATGGAGATGCTCACGCCGCCGCAGGTCAAGGCGTACTGGCCTGCGGCTTCCGTGGACGACCTGGTGGGTGGCGCGATCACGCCGAACGATGGCACGGTGAACCCGGGCGACGCCGCGCTCGCACTCGCCAAGGGCGCGCACGATCGCGGTGTCGCGTTCTTCGAGGGCGAGCGGGTAACGGGCTTCACCGCCACCGCCGGTGCCGTCACCGGCGTGGTGACTGAGACGGGAACGGTGGAGTGCGAGTACGTGGTGCTCGCCTCGGGCCTATGGTCCAGCGAACTCGGTCGCCTGGCGGGCGTGCCGCTCAGCCTTTACCCGGCCGAGCACGTCTGGGTGATGACCGACCCGTCGCCGAACGCGATCGAGTCGCTCCCCTTCCTCCGAGACCTGGATGGCTATCTCTACATCCGTCGCTACAACGATCGCTTCGTGGTCGGCGCGTTCGAGCCGAAGGGCAAGCCGATCAGCCCGCGGACAGTGGGCGAAGACTTCGCGTTCGGTGAGTTCGGGCCGGATTGGGATCACTTCGCGCCCGTGCTCGCGAAGGCACGCGAACGCCTCCCCGAGCTGAACGACCTCGGGTTCCACCACTACCTTCGGGGCCCCGAGTCCTTCACGCCCGACGTGAACTTCAACCTGGGCGAAGCACCGGAGATGCGCGGGTTCTTCGTGGCGGCCGGATTCAACTCCCAGGGCATCATCTACGCGCCCGGCGCCGGGACCGCGCTCGCCGAGTGGATGATCTCCGGCGCGCCGACCTACGACCTGACGGAGGTGGATCCGGCGCGCACCGGCGCCTGGGCGAACAGCCGGGCCTGGCTCCACGAACGCACGGCCGAGTCGCTCGGGCGGCTCTACGCCATGCATTGGCCGAACCTGCAGCCCACCACCGCGCGCGGCCCACGCCGCACGCCGCTGTGGTCTGGGCTCGACGCGGTGGGAGCCGTGTTCGGCGAGGCGGCCGGCTGGGAGCGCGCGGATTGGTTCGCTCCGGCCGGGGCCAAGCGCGAATACGCCTACAGCTTCGGCAAACAGAACTGGTTCGAGCCGGTGGAGACGGAATGCCGCGCGGCCCGGCAGTCGGCCGCGCTCTTCGATCTGTCCACGTACGCCAAGTTCATGGTGGAGGGGCCGGACGCGCTCGGGTGGCTCCAGCGGTTGAGCGCCTCGGATGTCGACGTGCCCCTTGGCCGCGTCGTTTATACGACCTGGTGCAACCAACGAGGTGGCGTCGAGATGGATCCGACGGTGACCCGCCTGGAGGAGAGCCGGTTCCTGGTTGCAGCGCCGACCATGTGGCAGCGGCGCACGGAGTGGCTGCTCCGCCGCGACGCGCCGGCAGGTGCGGTGATCACGGATGTCACGAGCGGCTACGCGGTGCTCGCCGTCCAGGGTCCCCGGAGCCGCGACGTCCTGGCCCGCGTGACCGACGCCGACCTCTCGAACGATGCGTTCCCGTTCCTCACGGCAGTGTCGATCGATGCCGGCTGGGCGAAGGCGTGGGCGTTGCGCGTGAGCTACGTCGGCGAACTCGGCTGGGAGCTGTGGGTGCCGACGGAGTTCGCGGCGGCCCTGCACGGGAAGATCGTGGACGCGGGAAACGATGTCGGTCTCATCCACGCCGGATTCCACGCGCTCGACGCCCTCCGCATCGAACGCGGCTTCCGCTCGTGGGGTCACGACATGGGCGGTATGGACGATCCGTTCGCAGCCGGGCTCGGGTTCACGGTCTCCACGCACAAGTCGGTTCACGTGGGCGCCGAGGCCCTGGCTGCGCTGCGGGAGGCGCCACGGACCCGCCGGTTGGTGAGTCTCCGGCTCCGCGATCCCGAGCCCGTGCTGTTCCACGGCGAGTCGCTGGTCCGTAGCGGCGCCTACGCCGGGTTCGTGACCAGCGGTGGGTACGGCTACACGCTGGGTGCGGCGACCGCCATCGCCTGGCTCCACGCGGACGAACCGATCACCCAGGAGCTCCTAGACGTAGGCACGTTCGAGGTTGAGATTGCGATGGAACGCTACGCCGCGGATGTGCAGATCCAGCCGTTCTACGATCCCTCCGGCGCTCGCCTACGGGTCTAACGCCGGTTGAGACGTGTTCAGGCGTCGACGGGTTCTAGTTCGAAACCGATGAGTCGCGCGGCGACTTCCAGGCTCACGCGCTGCATGCGGAGCGGCGAGAAGACGGTGTCGTTCATGAGGACCTGGATGGCGAGGCCGTCGATGGTGGCGCCGATCTGCAGGCCGAGCTCCTCCGCGTCCCATCCGTCGGGGAACTCGCCGTTCTCGCGCCCGAAGCGGATGATGTCGGCGATGGACTGCCGCCAGCGGCGGTCCAGCACCTCGCGCTCCTTCGCCATCGCCGGGTCGCGGAGCGCGCGGACCCAGATCTCGATCCAGAGAGCCCATTCATCCAGCCGCTCGTATTCGGGCAAGAGGCCGGGCACGGAGAGTTCGATCAAGCGGTCGAGTTGTTCACGCGCCGTCTTCATCCGGCGCATCTCGCGCGAGAACCGCAGGTAGAACTGGTCGTTCGCGAAGGTGAGCGCCTCGATGAGCAGACGGTCTTTGGATTCGAAGTAGTAGAGGATCAAGCCGGGGGAGACGCCGCAGCGCTCGGCGATGTCGCTGATACGTGTTTCGGCCAGCCCGCGGTCGGTGATCACGCGCGCCGCCGCCTCCAATATCTCCTGGTGGCGGTCCTTCTGCTGCTTGGATCTCGTTGCGGCCATCGAACCTCCAAGAACTGAACGGCATACAAAGAGCGGGCGAACCTGGCCTCCTACGGGACCCAGATCGCCGCCGGATGCCCGGCAACTGTACCGGCTTGACCTGCGAAGTCAAAATCCTGGGCTCCGATCCCCAGGTTGACTGGTGATTCAAATCCTGGGCATGATACGCGCCGCCGACCCGGACCATCCGGCCAGGCCCAGCTTCGAGACAGCGCGAGGAAAGGACGAGACGGACATGGCGAATACCTACGACGCCATCGTGATCGGTGGCGGTCACAACGGCCTGACGAGCGGCGCGTACTTCGCCCGCGAGGGCGCCAGGACCGTGGTGCTGGAGTCCCGATACAAGACGGGCGGCGCAGCCGACACGAGCGCGCCGTTCGCCGATCACCCCGAGATCAACGTCACCACGTACTCCTACGTCATGTCGCTCATGCCGCCGAGCATCATCAGGGAACTGAACCTGAAAGCGCATGGGTACGACGTCACCCCGTTCGGCCCATACTTCCAGGCGTTCCCCGACGGGCGCGCCATCACCGTGTACGCGGACGACGCGAAGAAGTCCTACGACTCGATCTCCCAGTTCTCCAAGAAGGACGCCGACGCGCTCGAGGAGTGGGAGAAGTGGATGAAGGGCGTCTCGGACGTCCTGGGACCGCTGCTCCTCTCGGTTCCGCCGAAGGCCGGCTCCATGGCGATCGGCGACCTCATCGCCAGCGCGCAGTCTGCGTGGAAGATGCGGAAGCTCGGGGTTCGCGGTGTCGCGGATGTGACACGGCTGTTCACGATGAGCGTCACCGACCTGCTGAACGACTGGTTCGAGTCCGACGCCATCAAGGGCATGCTCGCCGTGAACGGCGTCATCGGTACCTGGGCAGGTCCGGACGAACCCGGCACCGCCTACGTCATGCTCCACCACTCCATCGGTGACGTCGGCGACGGCCACCTGGGCAGCTGGGGATTCCAGCAGGGCGGCATGGGCGCGGTCTCCGACTCGATCCGCAAGTCGGCTGAGAGCTTCGGGGCAGAGATCCGCACGAACGCCCGCGTCAAGAAGATCCTGGTTCGGAACGGCAAGGCCGTGGGGGTGACGTTGGAGAACGGCGACGAACTCCACGCGCCGGTCGTCGTTACCACCGTTCACCCGAAGATCGCGTTCCTGGAGCTGCTGGATCGCCATGAGCTCCCCGCGGACTTCGTCACGGACATCGAGCGCTGGAAGACGCGCTCGGGCGTGGTGAAGGTCAACGTCGCCCTCTCCGAGCTCCCCGACTTCACCGCCGCACCGGGGAAGGAGCAGCAGCCGCACCACACCGGTTCGGTGGAGCTGTGCTTCAGCCCGGAGTACGCCGAGCGGGCGTTCCAGGACGCGCACATCGAACGCAAGGCGGCCACGCGGCCGTTCGTCGACGGCACGATCCCCACGACGCTGGACAAGAAGCTCGCGCCTGAGGGCGTCCACGTCTTCTCGATGTTCAGCCAATGGGTTCCCGACGACTGGAACAAGGAGCCGCACCGCGAGGAGCTGGAGGCATACGCCGACCGGCTCATCGACGGCTACACGGAGCTTGCGCCGAACTTCAGGAGCGCGGTGATCGATCGTCAGGTGATCGGGCCCTACGACATGGAGCAGGACCTGGGCCTCATCGGGGGGAACATCTTCCATGGGGAGCTCTCCGTGGACCAGCTGTTCCACATGCGCCCGGCCCCCGGCTACGCGGACTTCCGCACGCCGATCAAGGGCCTGTACCACGGCTCGTGCGCCACGCACGGCGGCGGCGGCGTGAACGGCATCCCAGGCTGGCAAGCATTCAAGATGGCCAAGAAGGACAAAGCCATCTCCAAGAAGTAAGTGGCACGAGACGGCGATCCCAAGTGGACCGGCCTCGAGCGGATGCTCGAGGCGCGGTCCGTTGCCGTCGTCGGCGCCTCCGTGAAGACGGGTTCGCTGGGTCGCCAGATGCTCATCGAACTGGAACGAGGTG
>JBDTXD010000024.1:0-10842 GCA_040006375.1 Actinomycetota bacterium | reverse complement strand
CACGTAGAGCGAGCTTGCCTGTTCGTTCAGCGCATCCATGTAGGTGATGGCGGGGATGTGCTCGATGATGGCGCGGAACCGGTCGGGCACCGCGTCCGCGAACTCGCTCTGTTGTTGCACGGCTGCGGCCCCGCCGAGCAGTCCGGAGAGGATCGCCAACGCGTGCAGGTGATGCTGGTCCCACGGATCCGGGTCGTGGGTGTTGTCGAAGGCGACGAATCCCCACCAGTCGCCTGCGGCGAACACCGGGACCGCCAGGATGGCGACGACGCCTTCGCCGCCGAGCACCAGTCGCTCGCCGGCCGGCAGGTCGGCGACGACCGCGTCGATCGTGCCACCTTCGGCCAGGACATCGATCCAGCGCGTGAAATCGGGCGCGTACGGGTGGAGGTGGTTCGTAGGGCGGTCGAAGATGGTGCGGACGTCCGGGGCGTCCCATTCGGCCCGAAGGTCCATCCAGAGGCGACCGCTTGGGTCCCGTACGTTCTGGAAGACGTAGGCGCGATCGGCCCCAACCACCGGACCCAGGCATGCCAGAACAACGTCGATGTGGGACAGCCAGGTACCGCCTTCAGCGAACCGCTCGGTCACCTCATCGAGCGCACGCTGAACGGCCCTGTCGTGCTCTGGGCGGGCCTCCATGTCTACTCGGCATATCGGCCACACTTCTGACCGGCTGAAGCCCGGAGGGCACGGTAGAAGGGCCTGCTACGCTCTTCGGACCATGTCTGACTACAAGGAAGTCCTTCACGAGCGTCTGTACGTCAAAGTGCCCGGCTCCGACAAGCTGCGCAAGACCGCGCAGGCCCGCCTGAAGCACTTGCTGGCCAACGGATATCGCGAGATCGAACGGGCGCAGAAGCCTGACCACGTCTGGGTTCGGTTCGAACGGACGGGCCACGCGCCGATGAAGGCGCGCCTGCCGAAGAAGGGCCCCGAGATCCGGATCGAGCGCCGCCCCCGCCGCGATAGTCAGGGCGGCGGCCCGGGGGGTCGCGGGCGCCGCTAGCACCGCACCCGCCCGCCCTCACCGAACATCATCCGGTTTACCCCTTGTCCTTCCGGACAGCATTCGGGTATCATCTCCTTCTGTCCTAAAACATTCGGTTTCCCCGTGCCTGATGGTGCGTTCGTTCGAGGAGGTGCCACCATGAGCGTCGAGTTCCCGCAACCCGCCGGCGTTCGGCCCGGCCATCGCGACCCCCATGCCCACGCGGCGCAGGATCAGCCCTTCCACTACCCCCTGGCGCGCGAGTACGTCGAGCCCGACTGGACCCGGCTCCCCGGCTACAAGGACGCTACGAAGGAGCAGTGGGAGTCCGCTCAGTGGCAGCGCGCGCACTCGGTCAAGAACCTCAAGGAGTTCAAGGCGGCGCTCGGGGAGTTCGCCACGGACGAGTTGATGACCGATATCGAGCGGGACCAGACGGAGCGGGCAACCATGTCCATGCTCATCCCGCCGCAGATGCTCAACACGATGAACGAACAGGATCTCTACGGCGATCCCATCCGCCGCTACATGGCCCCGGCCCTCAGCGAGCGGCACGCGGAGTGGGCGAGCCACCCGCTCGCCACGCGAGACTCTTTGCACGAGGCGGACATGTGGGCCGTGGAGGGACTCACGCATCGCTATCCGACGAAGGTACTGGCCGAGCTCATCCCCACCTGTCCGCAGTACTGCGGCCACTGCACGCGCATGGACCTCGTCGGCAACGACACGCTCCAGATCCTCAAGTACAAGTTCGAGATCAAGCAGAACGAACGCTGGGACCTGATGCTCGACTACCTCCGCGCAACCCCGCAGGTCCGTGATGTGGTGGTCAGCGGGGGAGACATGGCGAACGTCCCCGTGAAGCGGCTCGAAGATTTCGTGATGTCACTGCTCGACATCGAAAACATCCGCGACATCCGCATCGCAACGAAAGGCTTGATGGGACTCCCGCAGCATTTCCTGCAGGACGACGTGAAGGCCGCGTTCGCCCGGATGGGTCAGAAGGCCATCGATCGGGACGTGGACATCGCGGTCCACACCCACGTGAACAACGCGCAGTCCGTGACCCCGCTCGTGGGAGATGCGGCGAAGATGGTGCTCGAATCGGGGTTCCGCGACGTCCGCAACCAAGGGGTGCTGCTACGCGGCGTGAACACCACACCGAAGGAACTGCTCGACCTCTGCTTCATGCTGCTCGATCACGCGAAGATCATGCCGTACTACTTCTACATGTGCGACATGATCCCGAACGCCGAGCACTGGCGCACGTCGGTCAAGGAAGCCCAGGATCTGCAGTACGCATTGCTGGGCTACATGCCCGGTTTCGCCACGCCAAGGGTGATCTGCGATGTCCCGTTCGTCGGGAAGCGATGGGTGCACATGCTGCAGGACTATGACCACACGAAGGGCATCAGTTACTGGACGAAGAACTACCGGACCGGGATCGAAGTGAACGATCCGGAAGCGCTGACGCGGCATCACACGTACTACGACCCCATCTACACACTGCCCGAAGAGGGGCAGGATTGGTGGCGAGCGCAGGTCACGGCGGGACTGCCCGATCTGCAGCACGAGCTCGCCTCGGCGTAGCGTCCGATCCCGCCACGCCGAAGGGAGGGCCCGCGCGAAGCGCGTGCCCTCCTGCTACCGGAACAGCGTCACCCACCTAGCCCCACGGGACGCCGATGCCCTTGGGGATCGGCGCCCCGAACGAGAAGTCCGCCGGGGTGTTCCCGTAGGGACAGTCCGTATGCAGGGGAAGGACGAGCTTCTTCTTCGGGTCCTGAGAGAAGTCGAAGGCGCCCGAAAGGGGGTCGGCGTTCCCGTCACGGTCGGTCAGCGCAGGCAGGCCATGCAGGTCCTCGATGAACTTCAATACGGAGGTGAAGTCGTACACGGTGTGATCGACCGCACCGCCGTCTGCGCTCGAGCCGGTCCTTGAGTACGGGCTGATGATGAGAGCGGGCGTGCGCGGCCCGTACCCCATGATGTCCACGTGCGGAGGCGAGATGGGATCGTAGAACCCGCCGAAGTCATCCCATACCACGACGATCGCCGTTGAGGCCCACTCCGGGGACTTCATGATCGCGTTGATCTGCGTGGTGGTCCAGTTCTCCCCGGAACACACACTCACGCCGCTTCCGGGATGTTCGTTGTAGGGCTCGGGCGGGATCAGCCACGAGACGGCCGGCATCTTGTCCTGGCGCAGCTCACGGATGAAGTTCCCGGGGTCGGAGATGTGCTGCTGCATCGTCGTGCTGAACCAGTCGTGTTTGATGGCCTGGAGCGCGTTCATCCATTTGTCCTTCTCCGCGTAGTAGTTCCAACTGATGTGCGCTTTCTGGAGTTCGTCGGGCAGCGTCGGGATGTCGACGCAGGTCCGGATCTGGGTCCAGAACTTCGAGATGTCGAACAGCACGGTGGGTGGTGGCTTCGACAGGATCGCGTCCTCCCGGCCCATCACATAGTTCAGTTCTTTCTTGGTCATCTGTCCGATCGGGAAGTGCGGCGTGGTCTCGGTCGGATCCGTGCAGTAGCTGCCGGGATGGTCCACCGTGGACTTGTTGTCGACGATCCCGTCCGACTGCGCAGCCACGGTATAGAGGTGCTCGGGAAACGTCGGGCCGTACATCGACGTGAAGAAATGATCGGCCAGCGTGTAGTGATCGGCGTATGCCCAGTAGTTGGGGATGCCCTGGCGCTTGAACTGCACGTACCCGCTCATGTCCTGGCCGGCGCCGATGATATTGAACCCGTCCATCTTGCCGCCGTCGATGGAATACAGCCCGCTGGAGAACCCGTGCGTGATGTCGTGGGGCTGGACGTCGGGCGCCGGCTTCAGCGGATAGTCCGGGCCGGGGGAACAGCCGGTTGCAGTGCACTTGATCGTCTTGCCCACGGCGGATCCCGCCGCCCCCGGATAGGTCCCGAAGTAGGTGTTGAACGTCCGGTTCTCCTTAACGATGAACACCACGTGTTTGATCGGGTTCCCGGCCGGGGGAGCGGCCGAGCCCGAAGGGGGCACCTGCCCGGACTTCGCCGTCCCGCCGGGCCAGACCTCCACCGCGACGACGACGATCGCGACGACGACGAAGGCGAGTGAGGCTCTTCGGCGGGCGATCTGCTGGCGGCTCGGTCGGCGTCGGCGCGGTCCTGCGGGACGGATGATCTGACTCGGTCGCTGTTGCACGGTGGCGCGAGTCTACTCTCGAGTGTGTGCGTCCAGGCTCATTTCCCAACCGGGGAAGCCCGCATCGACGCGAGGTCCGAAGCAAGGCGAGCGCGGATCCTTGCGTACCGCCGATCGTCCGCAACGTTCGTCAGTTCGGTCGGGTCGGCGGGTCCCAGCCGCCCCGTGAGGTCGTACAGCTCGACCGCGGCGCCGGTCTCGATGTAGGCGAAATCCGACGTGCGCACGCCCCACCACGCGGGTATCTCCGGATCGCCTGCCCACTCGATGAGCTTCGCCTGTTTGGGCAACGGTGCCTTGGGGTGCAGGAGATTGCGAGCGAAACTAGAGCCATCCTGGGGCAGTCCGGGGGTCACGTGGGCAAGGGAGGCGATCGTCGGCGCCAGGTCGACGTTCGAGATCAGCTGGGGATCCACGCCCGCCGCCGCGCCCGGCACATGGACGGCGAACGGCGTCCGGATGCACTCCTCATACGGACAGCGCTTGCCGACGATGCGGTGCTCCCCGAACGCGTACCCGTTGTCGGTGAGGAAGAAGATGTAGGTGTTGGAGAGATCGCCTCGCGCCGCGATGGCGTCGACCACCTCGTGGATCGAACGGTCCATCCCCAGCAGGGTGTCGTACTCGCGGCGTCGGTCGGCCTGGAGGGCAGAGATGTCGCCCGGGCTGAGTGCGGGAAGGCCCCGCACCCACGGCGGCTTCCCGGTGACCGGGGCCGTATCGGCCGGCGGCGGGGTCAACGGCAGCCGATAGCCGGTCGCGTCACCGGGCGCCGGGATCCAAGGTGCGTGCGGCGCCGGTGGCGTGAAGTAGAGGAGGAACGGTCTGGTAGCGGGAGCGGTCTTGACGAAATCGACCGCTTGCTGCGTCAGCACGTTCGTCACGTAGTCGGCCGGGTCGGACCCGTACGTCCGCAGGGTCCCCTGGTCAACGGCGGCATAGTTGTAGTACGTCGTCTCCGGTGCCTCGTTCTCCTTCGCGAACCAGCGGTCCCATCCCGCGGGCACGTAGTTCCCGCGGTCGAACGGGTATCGGTTCAGATACTTGCCCACCAGTCCGGTCGTATACCCCGAGTCATGCAGCCACACGGGAAGCGTGTTCGAGTCATCGAGCGCTTGACCGGTGAGATTGTTCACCACGCCGGTGTGATGCGAATACTGACCCGTGAGGATCGTCGCGCGGCTGGGGCAACACAGTGGCGTGTTGAACACCGCGTTAGGGAACCAGCGCCAATGGCCGGCGGGGTCGAAGATCTGCGCCTGGAGCCACGGCATGACGGGCGGATCGTGCGGCAGCGTCTCCAGGGTCTGATCGTCGGTGAGAACGATAACGAAGTTCGGACGGTGGTCGAACCCGGCCCTGTCGTCCGGCTCGTCCGTGATGACGAGCACCACGGCGGTGACGGCGACGATGAGCGCAGCGGGCAGCGCAACCCACACACGCCGGGAGATCACCGCGTGATCCACCCTCCAGGGCGGCCGTTGCGAGCGGCCACCAGCCCCGCGGCGATCGAGAGCGCGATCTGCTCGGGCCCCTGCCCTCCCAGGTCGAGGCCGACCGGTGAATTCAGCCGCTCCAGCTCCTCCTCGCCGAACCCGGACGCTCGCAGCTCCTCGACGTAGGGCCCGACATGGCGCCTGCTCCCCATGACGCCGATGTATCGAGCCGGCGAACGGAGCGCGGCGGTAAGCGCGGCGATCACGTCCGGGGAGTCGTGATCGGTCAGCACCACCTCCGTATCCGGGCCGATCTCGATCTCTTCCACGGAGGAGACGACCCCGCTGAAGCGGGAACGATCGGCCGCGGTTATGCGTTCCTCGCGTGACTCCACGAGGATGGGGATGACGCCCAGGGTCGGGGCGTGCGCCGGCAGCGCCCGGGCAACATCCGTCGCACTGACGATGACGAGCGGCGTCGGCGCCGTCACGGGTTCGAAGTAGACCTCGATATCGCCGTTGTCGTGATGCAGGGTTCGAAGCTCCGGCCGCCCTCGCTCAAGCACGGCCTCGGCGGCGACCACCGCAGCCGCGTCGAACTCCGCGCAGCCTAGCGTCCCATACACAGCTCCGCCCGGGACAACATCCATCCGATTGCCTACACGGCACGGCGGCGAACCGGTCACGCGGACGGCCGTTGCTTCCACGTGCGAATCCGTCGCGTGCGCAGAGGCCGGTGCGACATCTGCGGCGTGTCCGGTGGGATGCGCACCCGTCGCACCGGCCAGTAGCGCGACCGCGTGTGGGATCACGGGGAGGATGGCCTCGAGCGATTCACTGACCCCGCTCGGACTCCCCGGCAGATTCACGATCAACGCCGCGCCTACCGTCCCCACGACAGCACGCGACAGGGCCGCCATCGGTGTATGCGTCAGGCCGGCGGCGCGCATCAGCTCGGCCAGTCCCGGCGCCTCCCGGTCGAGCACGTCGCGGGTCGCCTCGGGGGTGACGTCACGCGGGCCGAACCCCGTCCCGCCGGTCGTGACCACCAGCACATGCGTTGCGGCGAGCCGCCGGAGGGCCGTCTCGATGGCAGGTTGTTCGTCGGGCACGAGATCCCGGGTGGCCACGTCGAACCCGGCGGCGCGCAAGAGGTCGGCGGCAGCCTGCCCCGACGCATCTTCCCGCGTGCCGGCGCTCACGCCGTCGGAGACGGTCAGCACCGCGGTTCGCGCGGCCTCCATACCGGTCAGGGCCGCAGCACCCGGTCCCCCGACGACCGGGTTCCGGACCGCTGCCGTGCCTGGACCATGACCTCACGGGCGAACTCCTCCACGCCGGCAAGGCGGTTCCGCCGCTTCGAAGCATGACCGCCGAGCACGTCGACGCCCTTGTCCCGAAGGAGCGACGCCAGTGCCGGCAAGGTCCCTCGGGGGTTCACATCGTAGGTGCAGAACACCGCGCCGAGCGTCCCCGGAAGCTGCGGCATATGGCGCGCCCAATCGACCGCGCCGTCGGAGGGACCCACACCGACGATGAACAATCCGTGGGTCCACGCGCCTAGGAAGAGGACATCTGCTGCTGCAGCATCGGCAGGCGCGAGGGCACGGACGTGAGAGACCGTGACATCCGGCGTCGTCCCTTGCGCCACCAGCCCGATACGCTCAGCCACCGCGCGGGTCGTGCCCTTATGGCTGTCGTAGGCGACCAGGACCTTCATGGCGGGCATTCTACGTGTGCGAACCGCTGTGCTCGCCTGTGGAAGAGCGGTAGGCTCGGCCCATGGCATGGATAGAGGACCTCGCGTCGGCGCTCGGGGTTGAGCCGCTCTCCGCCGAGGAGCAGGCGCTCCTCCTGGACACCGCTCGGGATGTGGCCCACACCGTGGAGCGGAGGATCACCCCGCTTTCGACGTTCCTGATGGGGGCCGCCGTGGAGCGTGCGCGAGCGGACGGCCTCAGCACGAAGGAAGCAATGACCGAGACCCTTCGAACGCTCTCGGAGACCCTTCCGGCTGCTGAGTAACACCGCCGTCTCGGATGGCCCGTGACGGGTAGGCTGGTATCCCGATGAAACCTGCAGGCACCCTCCTCGAGGAAGCTCCCACCGCCGGCCCCCTCGTGGACCGGTTCGGTCGGGTGGCGGATGACCTGCGGATCTCGGTGACCGACCGCTGCAACTTCCGGTGCACCTACTGCATGCCCGCCGAAGGACTCGCGTGGCTACCCAAGTCCGAGATCCTGTCGTTCGAGGAACTCACGAGGCTGCTCGGGATCTTCGTGGGACTCGGCGTGAGGTCGATCAAGGTCACCGGCGGCGAACCCCTGGTCCGCTCGGACCTTGCGGCCCTGGTGGGAATGTTCCGCGAGGTAGGGCCGGACCTGGACATCTCGCTCACGACGAACGGTGTGCTGCTGGACAAGCAGGCGCGAGACCTCGCGGCGGCCGGCGTGAACCGTGCGACCGTCAGCGTCGATTCACTGCTCCGACACCGGTTCCTGGAGATGACGCGGCGCGATGCCCTGAACAAGGTGCTGGCCGGTCTGCGTGCGGCCGAGGCGGCAGGACTCACCCCCATCAAGATCAACTGCGTCGTCATCGGCGGAACCAACGACAGCGAACTCCTCGACTTCGCGCGATGGGCTCGCGAGACAGGCTACGAGGTTCGGTTCATCGAGTACATGCCGCTGGACGCCCAGCACGAGTGGGAGCGCGCGAAGGTAGTCCCCGGCGCACAGATCCTGGACACGATCAACGCGGCCTACCCCCTGGCGCCGGTGGGGGCCGACAGCGAGCCCGCCACTCTCTACCGGTTCGTGGACGGCGCTCCCGGGGCGGTCGGCGTGATCAACAGCGTCACGGAGCCGTTCTGCGACACCTGCAACCGGCTCCGGATCACCGCCGAGGGGTTCGTCCGGGCGTGTCTGTTCGCGATGGAGGAAACCGAACTGCGTGGGCCGATGCGGAGCGGCTCTACGGATCAAGAGCTGGCGACGCTCATCCGCGAAGCCGTGTGGGGCAAGTGGTCCGGCCATCGGGTGAACCACCCCGACTTCGTCCAGCCTGCTCGCAGCATGTCGATGATCGGCGGCTGAGGCCTCCCCGCTTTTTCCCCGTACCGCCTCCGGCCCGCCGTCACGCGTTCACCGGCCCGTGTCAGCATCGGTTCGAGAGGCACGCGGCCCCCGACCCCCTCCTCAGGCTCGATTCTCGATCGCAAGCCGGGGAACATCCGGCGGTTCGAATCCCAGGATCTGTCCGTAGAACGACAGCTCGGCCTGCGTCGCAGCGATGATGTTCTCGGCCCTGCGGAACCCGTGCTGTTCGCCTTCGAACGAGAGGTAGGCGTAGGGCAGACCCTTGGCCTTCAGCGCTTCCACCATGATCTCTGCCTGCGCCGGGGGCACCACCTCGTCCTCTGCGCCCTGCAGCAGCAGAACCGGGCACGACAGCATGTCCACGTAGTGGATCGGCGAGCGAGCGCGGAACGTATCGGCAGCCTCCGGGTAGGGCCCGATCAGCTGATCCAGGTACCGCGACTCGAACTTGTGCGTCTCCCCCGTCGCGAACGGTTCGAGGTCTGCCAGGCCGAAATAGCTCGATCCGACCGCGAAGTCGTCGTGGAAGGTGAGCGCACACAGGGTCGTGTACCCCCCGGCGCTGCCGCCGGTGATGATGAAGCGCGCAGGGTCGGCGAGCCCTTCATCGCCCAGATGCTTCGCAGCGTTGATGCAGTCCATCGTGTCGATGACGCCCCACGTTCCGTACAGCCGCTCGCGATACTCCCGGCCGTACCCGGTAGACCCGCCGTAGTTCACATCCACCAGTGCGAAACCGCGGGAGGTGAAGTACTGGATGTCCAGCTCGAACGCCGGCGTGTGCTCCGCCGTCGGACCACCGTGGCTATGCACGATCAGCGGCGGGAGTTCACCCTCGGGGGCCTCGGCCGACGGGTTCGCGGGCGGGTAGTAGTGGGCGTGAGCCGTCAGCCCACCTTCGGTCGGGAACTCGATCGGGATCGGGACACTCAGGTACGCGGCGTCGACAGAGACCTCGGTGCTTTCGCGGAGCACCTCGACGCCGCGCGAGGCGAAGTCCAGCTGTAGGACCTGCGCCGGGATGGTGGGCCCGGCGGCGATGAGCGCCGCGCTCGAACCCTCCACCGCGAGCTGCGGCCAGTCGATGGCCGTGTGCGGAAGATCCAGGTCGAGCAACTCGCCCGAGGTTGGGTCAAGGAGGGCGACGTGCTGCACGCCGCCTTTGCCGTACAGACACGCGATCCTGCCGTCGGACAGGAACCCGTACGGACGCTGCCCGAACCCCCACGCAGGCCATGCGAACTCGGCCGCCAGAGAGGTGAGCGCCTTGGTCTCGCCGTCCCGCTCGCGGTAGAGGTTCCACCAGCCGTCCGGGTCGTTGGCGAAGCAGAGATCGCCCGTAGGGCTCCACTCCGGTGCGAGGACGGACCGCCCTGCGCCCTCGGTGCCGGGCAGCCGGCCCTCGACGCGGCGATGGCCGGACAGTGTTCCGTTCGCACCGAGATCGGCCACCCAGAGTTCGGTTCCGTCCCATGGCATGAAGGGCAGGTCCCATTCGAGCCAGCAGAGCTTCGAGCCGTCGGGCGAGACGCGAGGAGCCGCATAGAAGTCGCGCCCGCCGGCTATGGTTCGCGGCTCGGCCGATCCGTCGGGCGGGAACACCGCGAGTTCGTTCACCACGAGGTCCGCACGCCCGTCGCCCTCATGACGCTCGCGCACGGTGATGAGGAGCGAGCCATCAGGGGTGATGCGGCCGTCGGCGTAGCGATGCGTGCCGCCGGAGTCGGGCGTCACCGGCTCGGGGGAACCCCCTGCCGAAGGAACGCGGTAGAGCCGCTGATCGGCCATGTTGGAGAACCAGACTCCCCCCCGGTGCACCAGATAGCTGCCGCCGCCGTACTCGTGAACGGTGGTGCGCGCGTTGAACCCTTCGGGGATCAGATCGGCCGGGGTGGACCAGGGATCGCCGCGGACGATGACACCACGACCGCCTTCGGCCGGCCGGCCCTCGCGCCAGTAGGTGACGCCGTCCTCGAGCCACAGTTCGGAAAGACCGAGCGTCCCCTCGACCAACATGTCCGCCGTGATCGGCGAAGACCACGTGCCGTAGGGACGGACCTCCGCGCTCACGCCGGGCGCCGCCGGCGACGTTCGTCTCACGGCCGACAGGATCGTCGTGCGACCGCC
>JBDTXD010000023.1:0-10964 GCA_040006375.1 Actinomycetota bacterium | reverse complement strand
ACGCTACCGCTCGGCTATCGGTCTTCTTCTTCACCTTTCCCGCGCGTATGCCGCCTCTCCCGCGATCTGCACGAAGCGCTTGTCCGCATGGGGCCCAGGGAGCAGGATCTCCACTTCCACCCCACGCTCCGCCGCCGCGCAGAGGCGTTCGATGAGTTCCTGATCTGGCACGAAGTAGGCGGTCGTGATGCGGATCCGGCGCCGCGCCATGCCCAGGAGCGTCAGGAACAGCGTGGTGATGTCGCTCCAGCCGGCCTCCGACGCGCCGCGAACGCATTGGACGACGCTTCCGCCGGGCTGAGGCTGCGCCGGGAACCGGTCGATGCCTTCCTCGAACAGGACCGGGTTGGTCTCCACCCAGTTGTCCAGGAAGGCCGCGCGGAGACCGTCAACCGCCGGGCCGCTCAGGCGGAAGTGTGTATCACGCCACTCGGACTCGTTCCGCGCGTCACCGTTCCATTCGTCGGCGATCCCCACCCCACCCGTGAACCCGGTGGATTCGTCCACCACGAGGACCTTCCGGTGGGTCCGGTGGTTCATCTTGGACGGCTCGAATCTGCGGAATGGTCGGAACCAGCGCACCGCAACGCCCGCAGACTCCATCAGGTCGATGGACGGACGGTCGATGGGATGGGCGCCCCAGCTGTCCAGGAGGACGCGGACACGGACACCCGCTTCGGCACGGCCAGCGAGCGAGCGAGCGAACCTGGTGCCGATCTCACCCTGCCAATACACGAACGTGAGGAGATCGATGGTGTACTGCGCCCCGTCGATCGCCTCCAACATGGCGGGGAAGATCTCGTGCCCGTTATGGAGCACCTCGATCAGGTTGCCTTCTGTCGCGGGGACGCCGATCACGCCCTCCAGCATGCGCCGGAACGTGGGCGCGTCGGTCTGGGTCCCTGTTGAAGGGCTTCCGGTCATCGGCCCAACGCCGGGACGGGCTCCGGTGCCGTCGCTGGCTCGGATGCCGCGACCTTGGCCTGGCTCTGCGGCGTCCCATCGCCAGCCCGCACGGCCTCCAGCTGTGCGGCGAAGGCCGCGCCCAGCAATAGCGCGATCGACGCGAACAGTGCCCACAGCATCAGTGCCACGATCCCGGCAAGCTGTCCGTAGGTCTTCCCGAACGTCGAGCTGAGCTGGAACATCAGGTTGAGCGCGATGGTCACGATGAGCAGCAGCACCACCGAAGCCCCCGCCCCGAACGCGAGCCAAGACCACGCGGGCTGCCGCCGGCGAGGGCAGTGCCGGAACACCAAGGCGATCCCTGCCGCGAGCGCGACAAGCGCCAAGGGCCAGCGTGCGATGTTCCAGAGGGTGGCGAAGGCGCTGGTCTTGATCGACTCGCCGATGGCACTGCCCAGCGAAAGCGCCACGAACGCGATGATCGAGAGCCCCCCGGCCGAGAGCGTGAGCACGAACGCACGCCCATATTTCTGCCCGGTTGGGCGGTCCTGTTCGATCCCGTAGATCCGGTTCAGCGCTCGTTCGATCTGACCCATCAGGGTCGTACCCGTGATCAACGCGCCGGTCAGTCCGATGATGAGCGCAAGGTACCTGTGTGATGAACCGGCTTTATGTGCTTGTTGCACGGCATCGGTGAGGACCGAACCCGCTGGGCCGGGAACAACCGTGTGCAGGATGTTGACCGCCACGCCTCCCAACCCTTTCGGCCCAACGGCGCTCGCGAGTCCGACGAGCGCGATGATCCCCTGCAGGAAGACCAGGGTCACGGCGTAGGCCATGGAGCGCGCGTGGCTGAAGCCGTCGGCCACCCGGAAGCGGCGGAAGCCATCCTTCAGGAGCCTGACGGTCCCGGTTCGCTGAAACGTTTCCTTCGCGTCGTCGCCGGTCAGCTCCCACGTTTCGGGCACTCGACTCGCGGTACTCATTTCTCCACCACCTCCGGGACGCAGATCGTGATCGCTGCGGGCTTGACCCTCACCTTCAGTCGCTTCGTCTCCGTACGGTCGCTCCCGTCCATCTCGTAGGGGATGGCCGTATCGAAGCGAACGTCGAAACGCTTGCCAGTGGTCGTCTCGACGAACGGTGATCCGGAGGCGTCACCCAGAACCGCACGGCTCAGCGTGCGAGCCCATTCGATCGCGCCGTCGGCGGTGACGACCCCGATGTTGAGCAGGCCGTCCTCGGGGGAGGCTTCCGGGAACGCGGCCAAGCCCCCGAACACATCGCCGACGTTCCCGATGAGCACGCAGCTGGCCTCCCCCTTGAACCATCGCTCGCCATCGACGTCGATCCTGGTCTTCACAGGCGCTCGGTCGACGTTCTTGGCACCCGTCCAGGCATAGGCGATCCGTCCGACCTTGTCCTTCAGTCCGGCGTCGGCGTCACGGAGCATGAGCGCGTCCATCCCCGCGCCACCCATGACCGCGAAATGTTCGCCGTTGAGCTTCCCGAGGTCTAGTTCACGGCGGGTACCGTGCAGGCCCACCTTCACCGCTTCCTCCAGATCCTTCGGGATACCCAGGTTGGTTGCGAGGAGGTTCGCGGTACCGGCAGGCATGATGGCGACGCTCACAGGCGATCCCGTGAGGGTGTCGATCGTCTGTTGGACCGTCCCATCACCCCCCCACACGAAGATGAGGTCGGCGCCGGCCCCCACCAGTTCCTTGGCGCGATCGGGGATGAAGCGGCTCTTCTCCACCTCGAACCAGAGGGGGTCGTTGAAACCGTACGTGGCAAGGGTCTTGCGGAACTCGCCGAGCCCGCCTCCCATGCTCTTGGCCGAGTGCGCCAGGACACCCACCGTAGTCATCGAGACAGCTCCGCGGCCCCATCGGACGACGACTCACTGGAACGCGCGTGCACGCTGACACTGGCGGTCCTGCGAGCCAGGACTGCCCCGGCGGTCCGCGCCGCCAAAAGTGCGAACGTCAGCGCCCCAAGAGCCAGGATGCAGCTACCGATCACATCGGTCGGATGGTGCATGCCCCGGTACAGGCGGGACAGGGCCACGAAGATGGGAAGGGCGACGGCGAGCATCCATCCAAGCCCGCGAAGTGCGAACGAGCGCGTGATCGTTCCCAGGATGATCGCGAGCCCGAAGTAGAGGACGATCGCGGCCGCTGTATGTCCGGAAGGGAAGCTCGAGGTTGGCGGAGCGACGTCCAGCCTGGGCACCGATGGACGGGGCCTATCGATGAGCACCGAGGTCGTCAGGAAGACGGTGACCTCGAGCACCAGGCCCACAGCCAGGAATCCAACCGCCCGCCAACGGCGTGCGATGGCCAGTCCGATGGCAGCGAGGATGGCCACGCCAACGACGGTGATCGTCGCCCCGAGTTCCGAGCCGATCGCCGTGATCGTGTCGAACGTCGATGTCCGTTGACGCACGAACCAACGGTTCACGCTGTTGTCCCACGAACCGACCGGACCGGGTGAGAGGTAATGAACCACGAGGTACCCGAGGGCGAGCAACACTGCGGTAAGCACGAGGTAACCCGCCACCCCTACCGCCACACCGGCAGCGAAAGGTCGATGGAAGTGACTACCGACGCGATCGGCAGTGCTGTCGGTGGCAGGGTCAAGCGCCGACCCCGCATAGGGATCGGTCGGTCGATGCGCTGCCGGGACATCTGAGGCGTGAGTTCGGAGTAGATGATCCATACGCGGGTGTTTCCCTCCGATCGCGGTCGGGTAAACCCGCTGCGTCCACTTATCTCGCAAACAGGGAGGAACTTCCTTGGTCGTGGTGTTGGTGACACTCGCCCTTTCGTCCGTGGTAGGCCTCGTCGCGATGGTCATCCTTCGACGATTGCCACAGGCAGACCTTCGTGCAACCGAGACCCTCGGGGAGGAACTGCAACGCAGCCCCAAGATCCGGAGGTTCCTTCGTTCGCGGATGGAACCGGGCGTCGCCACCGGCCTGGCGTTGACGGCGACACTGGTGCTGACGGTATTCGCGGGAACCCTGATCGGCGTGCTCGTGTACATGATCCGGAAGAGCACCGGCATGGTCGGTTGGGATCTCCAGGTCGCAGGCTGGGCGGGCGATCACTCGGGCACGATGTCCACCAAGGTCTTGGAGGCGTTCACGCAACTCGGTGCCACCATCACGATCGTGGTCCTGTCGGTTGCCACAGCGATCTTCGCGTACCGGAGGTGGAAGGGGCCGTCCGTGGTGTTCTTCCTGCTCGCGGTGGTTGGGGGTCAGCTGCTCGTCTCCAACCTGATCAAGGCCGCCGTTGCCCGTACGCGGCCGGATATCCATCCGTTGGCGGGTTTCTCGGGGCCTTCGTTCCCCAGCGGTCACACGACGGCGGCGGCCGCCACGTTCGCTGCGATAGCCCTGGTCATGGGACGTGGCAGGTCCGCGAAGACCCGCGCGGTCTTGGGTGGTATCGCTGTTGGCGTGGCCGTTGCCGTGGGGTGTTCACGGGTCTTCCTTGGGGTGCATTGGCTCTCTGATGCGCTCGCCGGCCTGGTCCTAGGATGGTCGTGGTTCGCCATCTGCACGGTGGCCTTCGGCGGACGCATCCTCCGATTCGGCGCCCCCGCCGAGGTGGCGGCGGCCCCGGCCGGTTCCACTCCCAAGATAACGTCTTCGGCAGCTCGCTAGTTCCAGCATCAGACGAACGACGACCCCCGGCGAAGCCGGGGGTCGTGGGGTGCGATGTACCGCGCGACGTACCGACTAGGCGCGACGCAGGATCCACGCAACAACAGCGATGACAACGATCGCTACCAAGATCGTTCCGATGATGCCCATGTTGTACCTCCCCATCTTTCTCTGTCGTACAGGAGTTGCCGATACCCGCGCGAGGCGCGACGCAAACCACGGAGAGCATCCGCTCCTTGTTTCGGATGAGGCGAAGCAGGGAAGCCACGAGGGAGTACGACGCATCGGCTGCCGTGCCCGTTCGGACGGATGGGGATCGGGCGGCGGTCCCGACCGAAAGAAGTGCTCGTATGAAGCGATCCGATCACATGCTCGAGATAGCCCTTCCCCCTACCGCTCACGCCCCGTCGATGGCCCGGAGCGCGCTCCGGCATTCGCTCCGACTCCCGGGCCGACTCCCGGACAAGGCGGGTCGCGCCTGCGACGCTGAGTTGCTCGTGAGCGAACTTGTGGCGAACTGTGTTCGCCACGCCGGCCTCCCGATGGACCAGGCGATCTCCTTGGCGATGGAGGTCGGCGAAGGCCAGTTGCGTGTTGAGATCGCCGATCGTGGCCGAGGGTTCTCTGAGCTCACGACAACCGGCATCGACCGCGGTGGTTCATCGGGCTGGGGATTGATGCTCGTAGAGCAGCTGGCGGACGACTGGGGCGTTGATACGGGTACGAAGGACGGGACGACGGTGTGGTTCGAGATGCAGCTCGGATCGGGCGACGTTTAGGGCGTAGGAGGTCCGGGAAGCACGACTCGTAAGAAGCACTCGACGAAACGAGAAGGATGGAGGTTCGCGATGGGCGACGACATGGACGAAGCGAAGGGACGGGTCAAAGAGGCTGCCGGCGATCTGACCAACGACGACGACCTGAAGCGCGAGGGCCAGCTCGACCAGGCCGGAGCGGCCGTGAAAGAGAAGGTCAACGAGGGTGTCGACAAGGTGAAGGAAACCCTGAACGACGACTGACGATCTCTTCACTTGATCCGAACGAACCCCCGGCTCCGTGCGGGGGTTCGTTCGTTTGCTCCCCAAGAAGGGCGTCCTTCCGCTCACACGGCGACGGGGGAGGGATAGATGATCTCTCGCTCGCCTTCGGTGAAGGTATCCAGCCACTGCACCCAGTCTTGCCCGTGCCACCGGTGTGTCATCTCGCCGGTGGAGGGGGCGTAGGACGCTGTGAAGACGGTTCCTGCGCCCTCGGTATGCGCGTAGCTGAAGAGCGGTGGAGCAAGGAACCAGTTGGAGAAGATGGCCATGTCCACGTCAGGGTCGTCCAGCAGCCGGAGCAGCCACCATTCCCGTTCGACGCTGCTGGCTGCGAGCAGCGGGTCCCAGGACTCGACCACCCATTGGTGGTTGGTGGCCACCGGCATGCGGCGGTATGACGGCGCGCGGTCGGGACCCAGGTAGGCCGTCACCACGTCCGAATCCGCGTCGGTCATCGTGAGGTTGTAGGCCTGCGAGTACGGCAATCGCGCCAACACCTCCTTCGTCTCGGCGACCGAGCTGCACGTCTCCAGGAGGTACCGCACGACCAGGGGCATCCCGAACCCGTCGCCGACGACCACCCGTCCGCCGAAGGTGAGTGAGACGGCCAGACCCCGGTCGTTCATGCCGTCGCAGAGACCCCACACGCCGTCGGCGGTACCGATCACGGTCCGGCCCAGGAACGCGGTTCGGAGGATGACGCCATCCATCAACTCCGCCGGGTAGTCATAATTGCGCACCAAGAGCGGGCCTTCCTCCCCTTCGCGCCACACGCCCTGCGAGCACGCGATGATGGACGCGGGCGGCCGGAGGAAGGTGAACATCCTGGCCGCGATCTGATCCTCGTCCGCCACCTGGGCGCAGAGGTCGCGATACACCGGCACGAGTTCCGGCATATGGAACTCGAGCGCCTCGATCCCTTCCGCGGCGCTTGGTCGCGCGGCGTCGCCATCGCGCAGGTACCACGCCGCGTAGGCATCCGCGCGCCGCGCGTACGCGTCACGGAGCTTTGTCCCAGGGTGGGGTTCGTCGATCGCGCGGAAGGTTGCAGCGACCGCGTGCGGAGGCAGGGGCGCGGTCGCCATCGGGTCGAACATCACCATCATCGGGATCCCTTCGTATCGGGTGGCTGGGGACCGCCGAGCGTTTGGCGGCGCAGCCTTTCGGGTAGGGCGGCCATATGCGAACAGCCGGTGAGCACGCGGACGTGGTCTCGTTGCCCGTCCCCTGCGTTGAGGGGTGTCTGGCCATCGGGGGCGACGACGTCCGGGCCGAGCCCTATCGCGACGGGCCCGTACTGGTCCGGGACGCGGAATGCATCCTCAGACCTGACGGTTCCGTCCTGCCCATCCGGCGTTCGGTCGTTGCCCTGTGTCGATGCGGGCGCAGCAGGCTCGGCGTCCACTGCGACGGTACGCACCGACTCTCCTCCCGATCCCCGAAGGGCTAAGCCGACAGCGGTTCGCGCTGCAGGGACGTGCCTCGACGGCGCCATGCCGCAAGGAGATGCGAATCGAACCGCGTTTCCACCAGAGCCAGTGAGCGGGCCCCGAACACCACATCGGGGGCGAGGCGGCGGTCTTGGTCGACCAGCCGGCCGACCACATCGTGCGTTGCGATCATGTCGTGCACGGCGTCGGCCTCTACGTGTTCGTCGTAATACTCGGTGACTACGGGTCCGAAGCCCAAGCGGCGCAAGCCGTTCCCGTAGCGGCGATTGGCGACCGAGGACGTCAGTTCGAACAACGCCAGATGGCCCATCGCGGCGCCTCTGAGCCGCCGGTGCAGGGAGAACAGGCTTACGAGGTTGACGGTGGCGAGTGTCACCCCCGGCACGGCATGCAGGTATGCGCCGTACCGGTCATCTAGCCCGAGCGCACGGAGCGTCCGCGCGAAGATCGTCGCGTGCATCCGGTCCGGCATCCCACCACCGTATTCGTCTCCCTGGATCTCCAGGAGCGCGGCTTTCGGCGCACCCTCCAATCGCGGGATCACGAATGAATGGGGATCGGCCTCCTTCAACGTGTAGAGCGATCGATGCATGACGAACTCGGTGAACGCATCGAGGTCGGCATGTCGAGCGAGGTATCTGCTGAGCGAGGGCTCACCGTCATCTTTCGCTAGGCGCACCAGTTCGTCCGTCACCGCCCTCGGCGTTGCTGCCGTCGCCGGCCACACTCGGGTCCCCGCGCGGAGTGCCTGCTCGAACGGCCCCTCCAGGCTGCTCCGGAATGCGATGACCTGGGGGTCCCATTCGTGGTCGGTGCCGGCCTCGGAGATCCCTCGGTAGTGCAGCTCGTAGCAGAGGTAGAGCGCTAGGTGCAGGTCATCGTCTGCCAGAGGATCCACCGGGTCGGGGAACACCGCCAGCGGGGAACACCATGTCCCCGATCTGAGCGCGTCGATCAACGCGGCGCTTCGAGGGCCTCTGGGCGGCGGGAGTGCTTGCATGCGCGCTGTCTACCCGGATGGCAGAACGGTCAAACGAACCTCAGCACGCACCATGGAGACATGGCCCGAACCAGGTGGCGAAGAGCTGGATGGCCAAGAGGGCGAGGACACCGATCCCGATGACGATCCCGACCGCAACGACCCCTCGGTTGGTTGGGGTTCGCGCCCGCCATGCGCGTGCGGCCCGCTCGGGCCATGGATCAACGGCTCCGAACCCCTGCTGGAGATCGACCTCCGGTTCGTCGTCCCCGATCGCGTCCATGGGAGGTGCATACCCAGGATCGCCGCGCGCTACGCCTGCCCGCCCGACAGCGGTGACGACGGGCTTATCGGACCCGCTCCCGGAGTGCCCCGAGGGTGTTCGTCAAGATGCGCGAGACATGCATCTGTGAGACACCGATCTCGGCCGCGATCTCAGACTGGGTCTTGCCTTCGAAGAACCGGAGGAAGAGCACCCGGCGGTCGCGGGCGGGGAGCTCCTTGACGGCGTCTGCGACGGAAGCCCATCCCTCGCCGAGGAGTTCGATGTCGTGGTCGGCTTCCCCGATGGTCTCCGCAGCCGTGAGACCCGAACTCACCATCGGGGCATCCAGCGACGCACTCGAGTACGCCTCTGCTGCCTGCATAGCCTCAAGGACCTCTTCGCGGGTGGACCCGACCCTCGTGGCGATCTCCCCGATGGTCGGTGAACGACCGAGTTCCTGGGTGAGTTCCGGGATGGTCTTGTTGATGCGGAGCCCCGCCTCCTGCAGCTGGCGGGGGACCCGAACCGCCCACCGCTTGTCACGGAAATGTCGCTTGAGTTCGCCGACGATGGTTGCGGCTGCGTAGGTAGAGAACCGAACGCCACGCTCCGGGTCGAAGCGATCGATCGCGTTCAGCAGGCCGATGCTCGCGACCTGGGCCAGATCATCTGGGTCCTCGCCGCGCCCGGCGAACCTCCTGGCGAGGTACTCCGACAGCGGCTGGAAGCGGATGAGCAGGTCATCGCGCGCGCTCGGCTCGGTTGTCAGCTTCGCGAACAGCGCCAGAACGTCCGGCTCGTCGACGGGCGGCGCTCCCTTCCCGCCCTGATCGGTCTCGCTCATGCGCTGCGATGGTGCAGCGTCGTCCACTTCATGATGATGCGGTGGCGCCCTTCGGACTCGCTCTGCTCGACCCCGTCGGCCAGGTGCTGGATGATGTTCCATGAGAAGCCCGTGGTCGCGTCATGTGTGTCGGTGGACGGTCCGGCACCTTCCGCCTCCAGCGAAACGACGAGTTCGTCGTGCCTGGGCCAGAGTCGAAGGGTGAGCGTACGGGAGGCGGGGGCGCGACCCAAGAGGAAGTTCGCTGCTTCGGCGACGGCGAGCCGCTGATCGTCCAGCGTGTCGTACGGGATCTCGAGCATCGAGGCAACTCCGGCCGTGAGTGTCCTCAACACATGGAGGAACTGCGCGTCGGCCGGGATGACCAAGGCGATGGGAGCATCGGTGGTTTCACCAGGGACTGCCATGCTGTCCTCCTTATACTAGTCCGGGCCGGAAGTGCAGCTTCACCTGCCGGTTCCGGTGGTTGACGAGGGAGGATGTTCGTGGATCTTGACATGGAGACGAGCACGTATCGGGGCTGGTCCGTCATCTCCGTAGCCGGCGAGCTGGATCTGCATTCCTCTCCGGAGCTCACCGACGCCATCTCTGGCGCGTTGGAGGCCGATCACCCGCACGTCGGGATCGACCTGACCCGTGTCTCCTTCATGGATTCGACGGCCCTCGGCGTGCTCGTGTCCTCGCTCAAGCGAGCACGGGAGCGCGGTGGCGACCTGGCGCTCATCGGCGCCGGGGGTTCGCCGTTGAAGGTGCTCTCCCTCACAGGGATGGCCGACGGCGTGTTCCCCATGGTCGCGACGGCCGAAGATCTCGACGCACGGTGAGCCCCCCGGAGGCGATACGGCTGCGCATCCCTGCCGACGCCACCTACCTATCCGTTGCAAGGATGTTCGGCGGGTCGGTCGCGGAGGCATTCGGGCTGGATCCAGAGCGGGCGCAGGACCTGCGGCTCGCGCTTTCCGAGATCTGTGCCGAGGCCGTCGAGGCTCGAGGGGAAGTGCCGGCAAGCGTCGGGATCGACGTCTCGTGGGATGACGCCGCGGTGCTGTTCAGCTGTCCGAGGGTTCCCATGGCCGCCGCCGCGCCTCGCTGGATGCTCTTGCAAGCGCTGGTGCCCGATGTGCGTCTGGATGGTGCTGGGGCGATCGCGTTCAGCATCGAGCGCTGAGAGGTGGAGACGGCGTTTAGACCTGCTCGGCGTGGGGTAGACATCCTTCCGCGGGGGTCTGCGGAAGGCGGATCCACGGACGAGGAGGACCGGATGCGAAGCGCCAACCAGAGCGCCGATGTCTCCATCGCCGGGCGCGCCATCTGGCAGTCAGGCGGGAGCCGTCCCCGGACGTTCCCAGAGGGCCGAGTGTGCGGGCAAAGGGGTTGTTCGACGGTGCTGTCGATCTATAACCGTCGCGAGAGCTGCGCCGAACACGAAGAAGCGAAGCCGCGCCCCCCGAGGTTCGGGCGGCCGCGGACGGCGGATCTCCGCGTGAGCCGCCAGCTCGTCACCATCGCCGATTTCCAGCGCAAGGGAGCGTGAGTCGATGTCTATGGATGTTCTCGGTGCACGAACCCTCTGGATCGCCAGATCCGTCGGTGGCGCGACCGGTCGTGCGGTGATGCCGCCGGTGCCCCCGGCCCCGGCTCCGGCTCCCACGCCGGCCCCGGCTCCCACGCCGGAACCGGCCCCGCCACAAGAGCCACCGACAGGTGAGCCGCCGGAACCACAGGCCGCCCAGCCACACTGAACCAACCCCACCTCCGGCTACTCCGGAGCCCTTGAGGTGGACAGTTTCGCCAAGTGGTGAGACC
>JBDTXD010000022.1:0-11103 GCA_040006375.1 Actinomycetota bacterium | reverse complement strand
GGCTTTCAGAACGCGGGGAGAGCCGGGCGTTGACGAGGGCGAGGGGAATTTTTCGCGCTTGTGCGAGCGCAGTCAGGTTGGGCCAGACTTCCGCTTCCACGAGGACAATCCGGCGTGAGGATCGGCGGGAGACGGTGGACGCCTTGCGAGGAGATCGCCGAGGTTCGGATGGCCTCGGCGCGAGCGAACAACGCGACCTCCTCTGCGAGGTTCTTGAACACCCGGTCCTTATCCTCGACCAGGTCCCATTTGTTCGCGACCACCAGGAGGGCACGTCCGGCGTCGGTCGCGAGGTTCGCGATCTTCTTGTCCTCAGCCGTGAACCCCTCGGTCGCGTCCAGCACCAGCACGGCGGCATGCGCACGCTCGATGGCCTCGGTCGCCCGGAGCACGCTGTAGTACTCGACGCCGCGCACCTTGGTCCCCCGGCGCATGCCGGCGGTGTCAACGAAGCGGACCGTCCCCAGTCCGGGCCAGGCCACGACTGAGTCCACCGCATCGCGTGTGGTCCCTGGTTCCTCGAAGACAACCGACCGGTCCTGCCCGATCAACCGGTTGAACAACGAGGACTTGCCGACGTTGGGTCGTCCGACGAGCGCGAAACGCGGTTCCGGGTCTCCCGGGCCGGCGCCCGCTCGCGGCGCGTCCGGCAGGAGGGCGACGATCCGGTCCAGGAGATCTCCAGCCCCGCGTCCGTGGAGGGCGCTCACACCGAAGGGTTCGCCAAGGCCAAGCCGATCGAAGACCGCGACCTCCGGCTCCTCCTTCTCAGCGTCGATCTTGTTCGCCACGACGAGGACGGGGACCGTTACTCGCCGGAGACGTCGTGCCAGATCGTCGTCGTCGTGGGTGATGCCCGACCGGGCGTCGACTACCAGCAGGATGAGGTCGGCTTCCGCGGCCGCGCGCGCGGCCTGATCGGCAACCTTGGACTCGACCCCGCGTGCGTCGTGGGCGTAGCCGCCGGTGTCGATGAGGGTGAACCGGCGGTCGTTCCACTCCGCATCCAGTTCGATGCGATCGCGGGTCACGCCGGCCATCGGGTGCGCGATCGCTTCGCGCCGCCCGAAGAGCCGGTTGACCAGCGTTGACTTCCCGACGTTCTGCCGGCCGACGACAGCGATCCGGGGAGGCGGGTCGGGCGCGGACGGAGTCACGAGCCCACGCCCGGCACGTATTGGCGAACCAGACCCAGCGCCGCAGCGAGCGTTTCGGTGATATCGAGGTCGGTCGTGTCCAGGATCACCGAGCCGGGTGGCGGTTCGAAGGGCGTGACCGTCGCGTCCTTGCGATCTCGTCGGTGGAGTGAGGCTGCGACTTCTTCGGACGTGAGCGAGCGCTCGTCGGTTCGACGAGCCGCGCGATCGACCGGGTGCGCGCTCAAGTACAGCTTGAGGGGAGCCTCCGGGAACACCACTGAACCGATGTCTCTGCCCTCCATCACGGCGCCCGTACGCGAGCCGAGTGCCCGTTGCCGCGCCCGCATCAGCGCACGAACCTCAGGGTGGCGGGCGACGTGCGATACCTCCGCCTCAACGGCGCGACCCTGAAGATCACGTGAGGGGACCCGCCCGTCGATCAGGAGCTCCGGCGGATCGCCATCGGAAAGCGAGAACTCCATCCCACCTAACAGCGCGGCGAGGTCCGCTCCGTCGCCTGAGTCCACCGTAGCTGCGAGGGCCTCACGAGTGAGGTGGCGGTACATCAGGCCGGTATTGATGTACGGCAGGCTGAGCGCGGCCGCCAGCGCCTTGCCAAGCGTGGACTTGCCACTCCCGGCCGCCCCGTCGATGGTGATGATCGTCGGTCCCCGCGTCACGAGACCACCACGCGAGCCCCGAGTCGCGCGATAGCCTCTACGAACCCGGGGAAGGACACGTCCGCCGCCTCCATGCCCTCGATGTCCGAAGGCCCCGATGCGGCGAGTGCGGCTACCGCGAACGCCATCGCCATCCGGTGATCCCCGAACGATCGGGCCCTCCCGCCACGAAGCCCTCCTCCAGCGATCACCAGATCATCGCCCTCCGCACCGGCGCTGCCACCGAGGTTGCGAAGCCCATCGGCGATTCCGGCCAACCGATCCGACTCCTTGAAACGGAGTTCGGCGGCGTGTATGAACCACGTGTCTTGGGGAGCGTGTGCGGCCAACGAGGCGAGCACGGGTATCTCGTCGATGAGCAGCGGTATCTCGTTCTCCGTGATCGTAGTTCCAGCGAGGGTCGCCCCAGGCGAGACCCAGATGTCCCCGACCGGCTCGCCGACCGTCTCATGCGTGACAGTGGTCTCGGTTCGGACCCCCATCCGCGTCATCACGTCGAGGAAATGCAGGCGGCTCGGATTGAGTCCCACCCCTGTGACGGTCACCTCCGAACCAGTGAGGGCGGCGGCAGCCACGATGAACGCCGCCGATGACGGGTCCCCCGGCACCGCTCCGGCGAACCCGGCGTGCTGGAACGCGGAAACGCTCACGGTTCGGCCGGAGATCCGTATCGGCGCACCGAGCGCCCGCAAGGCGCGCTCGGTGTGATCTCTGGTCGGGGCCGGCTCCTCCACCGTAGTGAGGCCCTCGGCAACGAGTCCGGCCAGCAGGATCGCGCCCTTGACCTGCGCCGTGGGAACTGGGGTTCGGTATCCGACCCCCCGCAGCGCTCCGCCCAGAACCTCCATCGGGGCATGTCCATCAGTTGTCGAGACCGACGCGCCCATGGCGCGCAACGGCTCTGCGACTCGCTCCATCGGGCGGGTGGACAGACTTGGATCACCTACAAGGACGGATGTGAAGGGAGCCCCCGCCAACAGCCCGACGAGCAGCCGCATCGCGGTCCCCGAGTTCCCGCAATCCAGCGATCGGGACGCAGTGGACATCCCTTCACGACCCTCACCCTGAACCTCAAGGGGCCGGGAAGAGGGTTGCGGCGTGGCGGCGTTCCACGTGGAACCTCCCGGCTCGGGGCCAGGTCCACCGTTCCCGGCCCAAGCCTCAAGTCCAGGTCGAGCCGCGGGAACGGCGGCGGCCAGGCACGAGGCCATCGATCGGACATCAAGACTCTTCGGCAACCCGCGGATCTCGCTGTTCCCTCTCGCTGTCGAGGAGAGGATGAGCCATCGATGCGCGATCGACTTGTCCCCTGGAACCGTCAGTTCCCCGGACAGCGACGACCCCGGCGTGATCCGTATCCGCACCGCTCCCCCTACGCCAGCCGAATCGGATCGAAGTCGGCGCCGGTGAGGATCGTCGAGGCTGACTCTGCGTCTGCGGCGGCGATCGTGAGATGCACGGTGCCGCGGCCGCCCTCCGGCGAATGCACGAGCTGGAGATCCTCGATGTTGACCTCGACGGTGCCCAGGGCCGCCGTCAGGCGTGCAAGCGCGCCTGGTTGGTCGGGGATCGGAACCTGAAGTACGGCTACGCCCGCGCGGACCTTGGGCTTGGCGGCGAGTTTCAGCCGAGCGGTCTTCGCGAACAGGAAGACGCGCTCGATCGCGTCTGCGTCGGCTTCGGCGATCGTGCGACGCAGCGAGGTGAGGCGGTCGATGTACAGATCGAGCGCCCCAGTGATAGGACCGGCGTTCGCCCGAAGGATCTCACTCCAGAGCGCCGGGTCGCTCGATGCGAGCCGGGTGAGGTCCCGGAACCCTCCCGCGGCCAGCATGAGGATCTCCGGCTCATCCGACTCCTCCGTGGCGGCAAGGGCCATGAGGGCGGTAGAGGCGACCTGCGGGAGATGACTGACGAACGCAACCAGCCGGTCGTGACGCTGGGGCGTCATCTGGACCACGCGCGCCCCGATCCGCGTGATCCACCCGGCGAGCCGTTCGACCTGGGCAGGATCGCTGACCGGAGTAGGGGTGAGCACCCACATGATGTCGTCCACCAGGGAGGCGGAGGCGTGCTCGGGCCCGGATCGCTCTGAACCCCCCATCGGATGCCCCGGCACGAAGCGAGCCGCGTCGGAGGGGGGCAGGGTGATGCCTGCCACGGCATCCTTGATGCTCGCCGCGTCGGTTACGACCGCGGTTGGTGCTGCCTCAAGCGTCCGCCCCAAGAGGTCGGCGATGGCGGCGATCGGCGTCGAGATGACGACGACGTCCGCTCGGTCCACGGCCGCCTCAAGCGAGGACGAGGGCTCGAACATCGCCCGCTCCCCTGCCCTGGCGGCGACAGCGTCCTCGACATCCCATCCGCTCACCGTGCACCCCACCCTTGCTGCGGCCATGGCGATGGACGTGCCGATCAGGCCGGTGCCGAGCACCGCGATGCGTTCAGTTGTCGAGGTCATCGCGAAGAGACTCGGCGCCCTCGAGGTACACGTGCGCGACCTGTTCCAGGCTCCGCTCGCTGTGGAAATGGACAAGGACGCGGACGACCGAGGCCATCGAACCGCGCACGGGGATCTCCCGTGCGCACAGGAGCGGGACCCCCGCCAGCCCCATCGCGCGCGCCGCCTCGGCCGGGAATGCGGCGTTCAGCTCCTCCGTGGCGGTGAACAGGATGCTGATGAGGTCCTCGGTGGCAACCTCGTTCCGCGAGAGGATCGCGCGAAGGAGTCGCTCCGTGGCATCGTTGATGGCTGGTCGCGAATCTTCACCCACGACGATGGCGCCCCGCGCCGCTCGAACCCGCATCTGTGTCCCTCCGGGAGGCCGGGAGACGGCCCCCCCGGGTCTGCTCACAGGCTACAAGAGGCTCAGAGGCCCGCTACCCGGTACAGCCCCACAAGGTCTTCGTGGGAGAGCTCGCGGAACACTCCCGGAGGGAGATCGCCGAGCGAGACCGGTCCAACGCGCAGACGAACGAGTCGCACCACCGGGAGTCCGACGGCCGCCAGGAGCCGTCGCACCTCACGTTTGCGTCCCTCCGTCATCACGACCCGAAGCGCGACACGGTCCCCGATCCGCCCGACCTCTCTGATGCGGGCGGCGTTCGTCGGCCCGTCCTCCAGCTCGACGCCGCTGCGGACGCGAGCGAGTTGCTTATCCGTCGCGGGTCCGTCCACCTCTGCCAGGTACTCCTTCTCGACGCCGAAGCTCGGATGGGTCAGCCGGTTGGCCAGCTCGCCGTCGTTCGTGAGCAAGAGGAGGCCTTCGGTTGCCTGGTCCAGCCGCCCGACCGGGAACACCCGCGGTCCCTCCGGCGGAAGGAATGCCGTGATGTTCGGTCGGCCCTGCGGGTCAGCCATAGTCGTCACCACCCCCGCCGGCTTGTGGAGTGCGTAGTACCGCACGTCCGGGTCGAGATTGACCAGATGACCGTCGACCTTGACCTCGTGTTGCCCCGGGATGACGCGGCTCCCGAGCACGGCCACGGCGCCGTCGATCGTCACCCTACCCTCGGCGATGAGCGCCTCGCAGGATCGGCGCGACCCGAACCCTGCTCGCGCGAGCGAGCGTTGGAGGCGCTCCTGCCCCTCTTCCATCTACGGGGGACGGTCGTCTTCGATCAAGCCGGCATCCGGCGCGTCCTCTTCCTCCGAGGGCCGGAGGTCTATGAGAGCACGGGAGTCCGGCTTCGGTGCATCCTCCCCATCGAGGTCCGCGGGTCGACCGGCGTCCACCACCTCGTCGGCGAGCGCTCCGTCCACCTCGTCGGCGCCCTGGCCCAGCAACGGGGCGAGCGATGGGAGCGAAGCCAACGACGGCAGTCCGAGACGTTCCAGGAACCCGGGCGTGGTCCCGTACAAGACCGGGCGACCGGGCGTCTCCTCTCGTCCGGATTCTTCGATGAGCCCTCGATCGGTAAGTGCGCGGAGCACGCCGTCGGAGTTCACGCCGCGGATCCCGCTCACCTGGTGGCGCGTGACCGGCTGCTTGTACGCGACGATGGAAAGTGTTTCCAGTGCCGCCTTCGTCAGTCGGGCTTGGCGCGAGGACAGCACGAACCGTTCGACCAAAGACGCGACATCGGGATGGGTGAAGAGGCGCCATCCTCCCGCCACATTCCGCAGGACCAGACCTGAGCCGCGATCCTCGAGCGCCTTTGCCAGGTCCTCGCAGGCGGTTTCGACGTCCCGGCGATCCGCCTCCAGGGTCTGCCCGAGCACCGAGGCTGTCAGTGGCTCATCGGAGACGAAGAAGAGCGCTTCGAGCGCCCTCGCGTCCACGTCGGTCATCTCAACCCATCCACTCGATCTCGATCTCGCCGAACGTCTGCCCTTGCTGCAACTCCACCTTGCCTTCACGGTACAGCTCCAGCAACGCCAGGAACCGCACGACGACGTGGATCCGCTGCTGGCAGTCGGCGACGATCTCACGGAAGGTTGCCGCGCGGCCGAAATCGGCCATACGCACCTCGAGCGTGCTCATCGCCTCTGCCACCGTGTAGCGGATCGGCGTGACGTGGGACAGGTCTAGGGTCGGTGGCGGTCGGAGTGCCTGCGCCGCAACCAGCGCCAACGCCTCGGCCGTGACCTTGTCCAACGGGTCCGGATACAGGTGCGAGAACTCCGGGCCGGGGCCGACGTCACGCGTGAAATACCCAGCCTCATCCTCGAGGCGTCGCGCGATCTCCACCGCGACCTTGCGGAACGCGGTCAGCTCCAGCGAGCGCGCGTAGGCAAGGTCCGGTGACCCTCCTAGGAGATCGTCTTCATCCTGTTCCACGTGCCGGGGCGTGAGCCGGGCGACCTTCAGCTCTAGGAGCACCGCGCAGATCGCCAGGAACCACGTGGCCTCTTCGAGGTTCCAGTTCGCGGTCGACTTCGTGTACGCGAGGTACCCGTCAGTCACGCTCGAGATCCGGATGTCGCAGACGTCTACCTTCTGCTCGAGGATGAGGTTGGCCAAGAGGCGGAACGGTCCCGTGAACACCGGGAGTTCGACCGCGAACTGCGATGCCTGGGGCGCCGGCTCTCCGCTCATCCGAACCGCATCGCTGTTCGGACGCTCGACAACGTCTCTTGCGCCACGGGCCGCGCCGCCGCCGCGCCTGTAGCGAGCACCTCGCGCACAAGGTCCGGTTCCTTCTCGAGGGTGCGGCGTCGTTCGCGAAAGTCGGCGAACGCGTCGATGAGATGGTCCGCAAGGATGGTCTTGCAGTCGACGCATCCGAGTTCACCTGTCCGGCACTGCGACTCGATGCGACCGACGTCCTCCTGCGAGAATCGGGTGTGCAGCGCGAACACGGGACAGATCTCCGGACGGCCTGGATCGCCCCTGCGGACCTTCTGCGGGTCGGTGATGAACGACTTCACGCGCTTCCGGATCTCCTCGGGCTCATCACGAACGCCGATGAAGTTGTCCAACGACTTCGACATCTTCCGGCCGTCGGACCCGGGGATGGTGGGCGATTCGGACAGCAAGGGCTGGGGCTCCAGCAAGACGTCCCCGTAGAGAGAATTGAAACGCCTGACGATCTCTCGCGTCAGCTCCAGATGCGCGACCTGGTCCTGGCCGACGGGGACGAGTTCGCCCTTCATGATGGTGATGTCCACCGCCTGCAGCACCGGGTAGCCAAGCAGGCCGTAGTTCGCGCTCTGGCGTTCGCCCATGTCGCGGAGGCGCTCCTTATAACTCGGCACGCGCTCCAGCCATCCGAGCGGTGTGCTCATGCCGAAGAGCAGGGCCATCTCCGCGACCTCGGGGATGTCCGACTGTCGGTAGATGGTCACGCGGGCGGGATCGAGCCCGGCTGCCAGCCAATCGAGCACCAGCCCTTCCGTCCACGCCGCGAGTTCGTCGGTCCGGTCGTGATGAGTCGTCAGCATGTGCCAGTCGGCGATGAAGTAGAAGCAGTCGTAGCCCTCGCCCTGGAGCCGGAGCATGTTCTCCACGTTGCCGGCCCAGTGCCCGATGTGCAGCGGGCCGGTCGGGCGGTAGCCCGTCAGCACCCGTGCCTTACGGGCGGATCCTGCGGTGGGGCTCACAGCTGCTGCCTGCACGATGCCGGGGATGATAGCGCGGCCCCTCCTCGCCCCGGGGAGGCGCTCAGACGCAGACCGACGAACCCGCGATGCCGCGGCAAGCCGTGAGCGTGATCCGCCACAGGGCGGGTCCGAGGAGCACCCCGAAGATCAGGAAGAGTCCAAGGGTGAACAGCGGCAGATAGGCATCGAGGTCTCGATAGAGCGCCTTCGCCCTGCCGTGCAGCAGGAGCCCCACCATCCGCGCGCCGTCGAGGCCGGGTATGGGCACCAGGTGCATGACGGCAAGGGAGAGGTTCGCGATGAGCAGTCCCACCAGGAACTGCCCGAGCGTGCCGGCGGGGACGCCCGTGCGGAGCCAGAGCCCCGGCAGGAAGGCGAGCAGGATGTTCGCGGCGGGCCCAGCGCAGGACACCAGGACGATGTCCCGTGAGCCGTGCTTGAGGTAGCGGGGATCGATGGGCGCCGGCTTCGCGTACGCGAAGGGCGGGAAGTAGGGCGCCGAGGTCGCGATGAGCAGCAGGATCAGCCCGGGAACGAACGCGCTCCCGAAGGGATCGAACCAGGATTTCGGGTTGAGCGAGAGACGGCCCCACAGCCTCGGGGTGGGGTCGCCGAGGAGGACCGCCATCCGCGCCCGTGCGACCTCACGAACGGTCATCCCGGCGAACAGGCCGATCCCCACGAACAGCGCGAACCTTGCCCCTTGTGCTACGAACCCGAGCACCGACCCACCCTCCTTCGACGCTCGACCTTACCGTGCCGCCCCCCTACCTCAACCATGCATCCCGGGCAACGCCGACATGACCACAAGGGATGGGTGCCGTCGAGGCTGCACCGAAGCGACCGTAAGGTTCAAGGTCATCACGGTTCGCAGGGTATGTGCCCGCGGTTGAGGGCCGCCTGTCGCGTGAGGCCGGCTTGAGCGTCGCTGTTCTCGAGGTGGAGGGTTCTCCTGCCTCGGGCGCCCCTTCTCGAGCCGCGCGGTCGTTGACACTCAACTTCACCGTGAGGGCCATCTGAGACCGCTCAAGGCTGCAGCAGCGACGCGAACGGGGTCCCGAGCAGACCGTTCGTCTCAACCCCGAGGAGTTCGGCGATGGTCCGTCCCAGATCGCCGAATGTGGGGCGGGTTCCGATGTCGAACGGTCCACCTTTCAGCCCCGCTGCCAGGATCGGCGTTCGCTCCCGACTGTGGTCCGTCGATGACGTCGTCGGATCGCAGCCGTGATCCCCCGTGATGAAGAGGACCCCGCCGTCCAGGGCCCCGATCACCTCGGGCAGGCGCCTATCGAACGCCTCCACGGCGGCGGCATATCCGGGCGCATCGTTGCGATGGCCGTACTTCGAGTCGAAGTCCACCAGGTTCGAGAACACGAACGAAGGCCCGCGACGCTTCAGGTAGTCCAACGTGAGGTCGATCCCCTGTTCGTTCGAATCGCTGTAGCGGGCCTCCGTGATGCCCTGGCCGCTGAAGATGTCCTGGATCTTGCCGACCGCGTAGACCGGCACCGCACCCGCCGCCAACCGATCTAACGCGGTGTCCGATGGAGGCGGAACGGAGAAGTCGCGCCTGCCGGCGGAACGAACGAACGCGCCCGGTTCTCCCACGAACGGGCGCGCGATGACCCTGCCGACCGCGTGGGGTCCTCGCAGTAGCCGGCGAGCGATCCGGCACCACTCGTGCAGCGTCGCGAGCGGCACCACGTCCTCGTGGCAGGCGATCTGGAACACCGAATCCCCGCTCGTGTAGACGATCGGCCGGCCGGTCGCCACGTGTTCGGCTCCAAGCTCGGCCAGGATCTCGGTCCCTGAGGCTGGCCGGTTGCCGAGGACCCGGCGCCCGATCTGCTCCTCGAACCCTTCGATGAGATCCCGCGGGAAGCCCCCCGGGTACAGGGGAAAGGGCTCCTCGAGATGGACGCCCATCATCTCCCAGTGACCGGTCGTCGTGTCCTTGCCCGCCGAGATCTCCGTCGCCCTGCCGAAAGCCGCGCCCGGCTCGGCCGCCCCGGGGTCGACCCCTACGATCTCGGTGAGTGAACCCAGGCCCAGCGCCCCGAGGTTGGGGGCGCGCAGCCCGCCGACGACGGCGGCGACGTTGCTGAGGGTGTTCGATCCCTCGTCCCCGTAGGCATCCGCGTCGGGTGCGTCTCCCACGCCCCAGGAATCGCACACGATGAGGCACACCCGAGGCACCCGGGCATCCTGCGACATCGGCGGCCACTGGCTACTCACGAGCTCTCCTTCACCGGCCGCGGGCCCGCGGATGCGAGGTGTAGTAGACCTCGCGAAGATGGTCCTTCGTGATGAGGGTATAGACCTGCGTCGTGGCAACGCTCGCGTGACCCAGCAGTTCCTGGACCACGCGAACATCAGCCCCACCCTCCAGGAGGTGGGTCGCGAACGAATGGCGGAGCGTGTGCGGGGTGATCCGCTTGTCCAGGCCCGCGGCCTTGGCGCTGGCCGTCACGATCCGTCCCACCGATTGGCGCGCCAGCCGCGTGCCGAATCGAAGGTTCAGCAATAGCGCGCCCTTGCTCTTCCCCGAGACGGACGCCGGCCGCGCTCGCGTCAGGTAGGCATCCACCGCGTCGCGTCCGAAGCTGCCCAGCGGCACCTCGCGTTCCTTTCCACCCTTGCCGAGCACCCGCAGGGATCCCGCCTCCAGGTCAAGATCGTCGACATCCAATCCAACCAGCTCGCTCACCCGGAGCCCGGCGCCGTACAGGAGCTCGAGGATGGCCCGATCGCGGATACCTTCCGTTGTTTCCCCGCCCGGAACCGCAAGCAACGCCGAGACTTCGTCGATCGAGATGGGCCGTGGGAGCCCACGGGGTACCTTCGGCTGGATCACCCCGCGCGCAGGGTTGTCGGGTGTCGCCCCTTCCCGGAGCAGGAAGCGATGGAAGGACCGCACCGCCGAGAGCCGTCGGGCGACGCTCGCCGATCGATACGGCGCCTCATCTTCGCCGTGGGTGGCCGCCGAGACCGAAGCGAGGTAGGAGCGAAGGACCTTCTCGTCGATCGTCTGGGGATCACGGATCGACCGCTTCTCCAGGAACGCGAGGTAGGTGCGAAGGTCGCGCCTGTACGCGTCCACCGTGTTGCCGGAAAGGCCGCGTTCGACGGCGAGATGGTCCAGGAAACGCTGAACCCAGGTAGCAACCGTTTCGGTCATCTAAGACCGGCTTCTTCCAGCGAGACTGTGGGCAGTCCATGCGCCTGCCCGACCCCTTCACTG
>JBDTXD010000021.1:0-11105 GCA_040006375.1 Actinomycetota bacterium | reverse complement strand
GAGCCCAGCGGTCATGGCCTGATCGGCAACGGCTTGCTGATCAACCCCTTTGGCTCCCATCGCCGTGCTGCGGAGCCTGGCCAGGTCCTCGAAGAGTTCGCGTTCGTGTGCCGCGTAGCCTTCGACCGTCTGCACCAGGTTCGGGATGAGGTCGTAGCGCCGCCGGAGCTGCACGTCGATCTCGGACCAGCCGTTGTTCACGCGGTTGCGGAGCGACACCAGCCCGTTGAACGCCAGAGCGACCCAGAGCAGAACCAAGGCGACGACGGCGAGAACGACCCAGATCACCACGGGACCTATCGTAACGGCGAAGCACCCGTCTCGATGGCCCACTCGTATCGTTCGCGGATGGCGGCCGCCACGATGCTCCATTCGAACTCAGCAGCCCGGTCCCTTCCTGCCTGGGAGAGCCGGGCGGCCAGGGCGGGGTCACCCAGGATGCGGGCCGTCGAGGCTGCCAGCGCACCGGGATCCCCCGGTGGGACCAAGAGTCCGTCGACCCCGTCGCGCACCACCTCGACGTACCCGGCGATCCTGCTTGCCACCACCGGAAGGCCCGCCGCCATCGCTTCCACGAGCACGATCCCGAAGCTCTCCCCCCCGAGCGCAGGGCCGAGGTAGACGTCTGCGGCCGCGTGGTAGCCGGGGAGCCGTTCGTTGGACACGCTCCCGAGCAGCAGGATCCGGGCTCGCTGTCCGGCGTCCAGCCGGCCGATGGCGGTCCGCTCCTTGCCGTCGCCCGCGACCACCATCCGGAGGTCGGGACGATCGCTGGCTAGGCGGCGGAACGCCTCCACGGCGACCGGGAAGCCCTTGCGTTCCTCGAGCCTGCCGACGAACAGGAGTGTCGGACCCGCCGGCAGCGCGGCAGGCTCCGCGCCCGCGAAACGTTCGATGTCGATCCCGTTCGCGATCACATCGAAGCTGCCAGGGATGCGCGAGGCGGCGAATGTTTTCGCCGCTTGAGAAACGGCGATCCGCACCGTGATCCTTCGCGCGAGCAGCCGCAGCACCGGTGCCGCGGCGTCGAGGAGGAGGGAGCGATCGGCGGACGAGTGGAAGGTCGCCACCACCGGAGCGCGCGTCTCCAGCAGAGCCCACAGGGACGTGCTGGGTGAGAACGGTTCGTGGACGTGTACGACATCGGGGACGAACGCCCGAAGCCGGCGCCCGATCTCCCGCCGCGACCACGGCCGCGGGTCGATCGGGACCTTCGAGGCGTTGTAACCGATCGGTACGGGGTGCCCGATGATGACGACGAACGACTCGGGGGCCGGATGGCTTCCCGGAGCCAGCACCAGCACGTCGTCCCCCCCGGCGCGCAGCCGGGCGGCGAGTTCTCGGACGTGGCCCTGCACCCCCCCGGGGAAGTCCCAGGCGTACGGGCAGACGAGGGCGACCCTCACGGCCACCCCGGCTGGAACATGTGCCAGTCCGAAGGGTCGGCGGATATCAGCGCTACGAACTCAGCGGCGAGCCGCCGGGTGAGCTCGGTGACATCCCCGCGCCGGTTGCCGGTCGCGGCCACACGGATGGGCCCCCGCATGACGCACAGCCACCCATCCTGTTCGGTATAGATCCCGCACGGCACGAGCGCCGCCCCCGTGCGCAGGGCGAGCGCGGCAGGGCCGGCCGGCATCCGCCTGGTGCGGCCGAACATCTCGACCTCGATGCCGGTGCCGGCAAGATCGCGATCCGCGACCAACGCCACGACGTTGTTCTCGGCGAGGGCTTGGGCGAGCGCGCGACCGGTTCCCGTCCCGGTGTCGAGCGGGAGGATGTCCATCCCGAGCGAGCGGCGATGATCCTCGAACAGCTTGAACAGCCGTTCCGGTTCGAGCCGTTCGGCAACCGACACGATCGGCAATCCCAGCGAATGGACCCACTTGCCGGCCACGTCCCAGTTCCCCATGTGCGGGAGCGCAAGGATCACGCCCTTCCCGTCCTCGAGCGCCGCATCCATGTGCTGCTTCCCCTCACACCGGAATCGGCGCAACACATCGGCCTGCGACAGTTCGACCGCGTGGAATCCCTCGTACCAATACCGTCCGTACCGGACGAAAGCCTCGCGCGTGGCCGCGACGACGGCGGGATCGTCCTGCTCACGACCCAGCGCCTGAGCTTGGTTCGCCGCTACAACCGCTCTCGTCGCCGGCATCACCCGGAAGGCCAGCCCGGCGACGGCGCCGAACAGCGCGACGCCGAGCCGTTCGGGGAGCCGTACGGCCAGGGCCCGAAGAGCCCAGAACGACCGGTAGGTCAGGCGCTGAGAGATGGGCTCGCTCACGCGGTCCGTTCCTCGCGCGCGACCTGCGCGGTACGGACGAGGACCGCGAGCACCGAGACGGTTGCCGCGGCCCACACGGTCCAGCCCAGCCACCCGAAGCCCAGGCCGGCAGCGATGAGCGCGTACCGGAACCCTCGGGTGACATGGCTCTCTTCCACCGCGTAGCCCAGTGACGCCCCCTTCGCTCGCACATACGCGGACAGGAAACTGGCGCCGGCGGCGATCAGCGCCGCCGCGGCGATCGAGGGCGTGACCAGGCGCGCAACCCACGCGATCGACCCGAGCACCACCCCATCCCAGACCCGATCGCCGAGCGCATCTAGCATCCGGTCCGTGGGTCCTCCCGCTCCGTGGTTCGCCCGATGGCCGCCGACCAGCAAGAACGCCCCGGCGACCGCGGCGCAGGGCCCGGCGACCCTGGGGGCGCGCGCGGTGGTCTCGTAGCCGGCGAGCGCCGCGAGCGCCACGCCGACGATGAGCGTGGCGCGAGTGATAGCGGTGCCGGGTGGCTGTCGTTCGAAGCGGACCATGGGTCCGCGCGAGCCTAGCACTTGACTAGAATCGGCTTACCTCTCGGCGAAGGAGCACCTGGTGAAGACCTACGACGCGAAGGACATCCGAAATGTGCTGTTGGTCGGCCACGGCGGTTCGGGGAAGACTACCCTGCTGGAGGCCATGCTCTTCACGGCCGGGGCGCTCACGCGGATGGGCACCATCGAGGACGGCAACACGGTCTCCGACCACGACCCCGACGAACAACGCAAAGGGATCTCCGTCTCGCTCTCGATGGCCCCGGTCGAGTGGAACGGGGCGAAGATCAACGTGCTGGATGCGCCCGGATACGCCGACTTCGTGGGCGACCTCCGGTCGGCCGTTCGCGCTGCCGACGCGGTCATCGTCGTTGTCTCAGCCGTCGATGGGGTGGAGGTGCAGACCGAGGCGGCGTGGGAGCTGGCGCTGGAAGCGGGTCTGCCGCGCGCCATCTTCATCAACAAGCTCGATCGGGAGCGGGCCGACTTCCAGGCAACGCTCGACCAACTCGTCTCCTCCTTCGGCAATCAGGTGGCCCCCTTCGAACTGCCGATCGGCAGCGAGCACGACTTCAACGGCGTCGCCGACCTACTCCACGAGAAGGCCGACTTCTACCCCGACGGCCCGAAAGCCGTGGAATCGGACTGGCCCGAGGATCTGCACGCGATGGCCGACCCCGCGCGGGAGAAGCTCATGGAAGCGGTCGCCGAGTCCGATGACAACCTCATCGAGGAGTACCTCGAGCGGGGCACACTCCCGGAGGAACACATCGTCTCCGGCGCGAAGGATGGCTTCGCGCGGGCGCGCCTAGCGCCGGTGATCGTGGGATCGGCCGCCAAGGCCATCGGCATCGACCGCCTATTGGATTTCATCGTTGAGGAGTTCCCGTCCCCGGTGGACCGCGGTCCGGTGGACGCCACGGCGAAGGACGGCACCACGACAGAGCGGGCCCCCGACGTGTCCGCACCCGTCGCCGCCTTCGTGTTCAAGACGTTGTCGGACCCGTTCGTCGGCCATGTCACCATGTTCCGGGTCTTCAGCGGCAAGGTGCGGCCCGACGCTGCCATCTGGAACGCCACCCAGGCCACCGACGAGCGCATCGGCCAGCTGTTCACCTTGCGGGGCAAGGACCATGAGGCGCTGCCCGAGGTGGTTGCCGGCGACATCGGAGCGGTCGCCAAGCTCGCGCACACCCACACGGGCGACACGTTCAGCACCAAGGACAACCCGATCCAGCTCTCCCCCATCGAACTACCCGAACCACTCCTCGCCTACGCGATCGAACCGAAAGCTAAAGGCGACGAGGACAAGCTCGCAACCGGGCTCGCCAGGATGCGCGAAGAGGATCCCACCTTGCGGGTCGCCCGCACGGATGAAACCCACGAGACGGTGATGTACGGCATGGGTGAGGCGCACCTGGAGGTCATCATCGAGCGCCTGAAGCGCAAGTACGGCGTCGAGGTCACGCACCACCCCGCGAAGATCGCCTACCGGGAGACCATCCGGAAGAAGGCGAGCGGACTTGGCCGCCACGTGAAACAGACAGGCGGGCACGGGCAGTTCGCGGTATGCAACATCGAGATCGAGCCGCAACCCAGGGGCGACGGGTTCGTCTATGAGAACAAGATCTTCGGAGGTTCCATCCCGTCGCAGTTCATCCCCTCGGTGGAGAAGGGTATCGTCAAGACGATGACCGAGGGCGTCATCAGCGGGAACCCGATGGTCGACGTGAAGGTCACCCTGGTCGACGGGAAGTTCCACCCGGTGGACTCATCCGACATGGCGTTCCAGATCGCCGGCTCGATGGCGCTGAAGGAGGCGGTCGAGGCCGCCGGTGTGGTCCTGCTCGAACCCGTGGTCGATCTCGAGGTCCTCGTGCCGGATGCCTATACAGGAGACGTCATGGGCGACCTGAACGCCAAGCGAGGGAAGATCGCCGGGATGGAACAGGTAGGCGGCGGCAAGCAGATCATCAAGGCAACCGTGCCACAGGCGGAGGTCGCCCGTTACGTTATCGACCTCCGGTCGATGACGGGTGGGCGCGGGGGCTTCTCGATGGTCTTCTCCCACTACGAGGAACTCCCACAGCACCTGGCGCAGAAGGTGATCGACGAGGCGCAGCGGGCGCGCGAGGACCGGCGCTGACCTCAGCTGAACCTGGGGGAGAGCCTTCGGTAGGTGTCGGCCAGCAGCTCGGGCAGGACCCGGCTCTGCCCGATGACCGACATGAAGTTCGTGTCTCCGCCCCACCTGGGCACCACATGCCAGTGCAGATGGTCCGGGATCCCGGCGCCGCCGGCCCGTCCGAGGTTCATCCCGATGTTGAATCCCTGCGGTTCCGACTCCTCCCGGAGCGCGCGCACGGAACGCTGGAGCAGCGCGTGGAGTTCGGCGCTCTCCTCCGCAGACAGGTTTTCGATGTCCCCGACATGTCTGTTCGGGATGATCACGAGATGGCCGGGGTTATACGGGAACTTGTTCAGGACTACGAAGGCAAGGCCGGTCTTCGCCAGGACGTGTTCGGACTCGCGCCCGTCACGGATCGCGCAGAAGACACACCCGACCGGATCCGCGTCGTCCCCGCCCGACTGGATGTACTCCATCCGCCAGGGACTCCAGAGGTGATCCATGTCAGTCTCCGAAGTGGCTCTGCACCAGAGACCGCGAGTCGCGCTCGTTCAGCAGCGCTTCGATGAGGCGGTCGAACGCGACACCTTCGGTTTCCTCGCCGGTCCGATCGCGCACCGTGTAGGTCGCGGTCTCGATGTCCCGGTCCCCGATGACCAAGGTATACGGAGCCTTCGCGAGCTGGGCCGCGCGGATCTTCTTGCCCACGGACTCCTTCGAGTCATCCACGAACGTGCGGAGTCCCGCAGCGCGCGCCTTCGCGGCCAGCTCCTCCGCGCGCTCGTTGTGGCGATCCGCCACAGGGACGAACCGCACCTGCTCGGGCGAAAGCCAGAGCGGGAACGCCCCGGCGTAGTGCTCCAATAGCACGGCGAAGAACCGTTCGACCGAGCCGAAGAGCGCACGGTGGATCATGATCGGGGTGTGCCGGGCGTTGTCGTCACCCGTGTAGGTGATCTCGAAGCGCTTCGGCGTCTGGAAATCGAGCTGGATGGTCGACATCTGCCATGTGCGCCCGATGGCGTCACGCGCTTGGACGCTGATCTTCGGCCCGTAGAACGCGCCGCCACCCTCGTCCATGACGAGCTCCAGATCCATCTTCTCTGCGGCCTCTCGTAGAGCCTGCGTTGCCTCGGCCCAATCCTCGTCGGAGCCGACCGCCTTCTCCGGCGGTTTCGTCGACAGCTCCAGGTAGAAGTCGTCCAAGCCGTAGTCGCGCAACAGATCCAGCACGAACACCAGGAGTGATTGCAGCTCCTGTCCCATCTGCTCGCGGGTGGTGAAGATGTGCGCATCGTCCTGGGTCATCCCCCGAACGCGCGTGAGGCCGTGGACCACACCGGACTTCTCGTACCGATAGACGGAGCCGAATTCGAACAGACGCAAGGGGAGCTCCCGGTAGCTGCGCACGCGGCTCCGGTAGATAAGGACGTGGAACGGGCAATTCATAGGCTTCAGGTAGTACTCGGAGCCCCCGTCCAGCTCCATCGGCGGGAACATCCCGTCCGCGTACCACTCGAGATGTCCCGAGGTCTCGAAGAGTTCGGACTTCGTGATGTGCGGGGTGTTCACGAAGTCGTAGCCGCCGGCTTCGTGGCGTGCCCGCGAGTAGTCCTCCATGAGCCTGCGGATCAGACCCCCCTTCGGGTGGAACACCGCCAGCCCCGACCCGATCTCCTCCGGGAAACTGAACAGATCCAGGTCCGCCCCTAGCTTGCGGTGATCTCGACGCTCGGCCTCCTCCAGCCGGTGCAGGTGGGCGTCCAGGTCGGCTTGTGATGCCCAGGCCGTGCCGTAGATGCGGGTGAGCATCCCCCGGGAGGCATCGGCGCGCCAGTACGCGCCGGCGATGCTCATCAACCTGAACGAACCAAGCTTGCCCGTGTGCGGCACGTGAGGGCCTAGACAGAGGTCGACCCACTCTGCGTTCCGGTACAACGTGACGGTGTCGCCCCCCGCCACCTCGCCTTCCTCGGCGCTCAGCCCCTCGATGATCTCGCGCTTGAACGGCTGATCGGCGAGTCGTTCAAGGGCAGCTTCCCGCGGAACCTCTTCGCGCACGAACGGTTGATTCCCCTTGATGATCTGGCGCATCCGCCGGTCGATCTTCTGAAGGTCGGCGGCTCCGATGGCCTCGGGCAGTTCGAAGTCGTAGTAGAAGCCGTCAGCGATCGCGGGGCCGATCGCGTACTTCGCCCCGGGGAACACGTCGCATACAGCCTGCGCCAACACATGCGCGGTCGAATGCCTAAGGACATGGAGGCCGTCCTCGTCGCCGGCAGCGACCGGTTCCACGGCTGCATCGCCACCGGGTACGTGCGAGAGATCCCGGAGCACCCCGTCGACCCTGGCGGCGAGCGTCCCCTTCGGCATGACCGCCCCGACGGGCTCCCCTTCGGGGAGTGTCTTGGTGGAACCGTCGGGCAGGGTCAGGATGGACATGGCGCCCATGATATCGAGGGGACCGGCCGCGTCCGGCTATTCGTAGGAGATCGCTTGCAGAACATCGATCTTCGCCGCTTTGCGCGCAGGCCAGATCGCTGCGACCACGCCGAGCAGCGCGGCGATCACCAGCATGATGAGCAGTTGCCCGAACGGCACGGACAGACGCGACACGCCCTGATCCGCCAGCGCCCGCTGCATCGCCCATCCGAACGCCACCCCGACGATGAGCCCGAGGATCGCACCGATGAGCGCGATCACGACCGCCTCCGAACGGATCATGCGCCGGATCTGTCCTCGGGACATGCCGACCGCCCGCAAGAGCCCCAGTTCACGGATACGTTCGTAGTTGGAAAGCGCGAGCGTGTTCACGATCCCGAAGAGCGAGATGAGCACCGACAGCGCAAGGAGTCCACCCACCAGCCCCAGGATCTGGTCGATCTGCGCGATCTCTTTCTCCTTGAACTGTGTCTGGTCGCTCAGCTCGACATCGGGATAGCGCTTGAGCACGGCGTTGATCCCTGCCCTCACCGAAGTGGGGTTCGCCTCTGGTGCGAGGGTGACGAACACCGCGAAATCGAGCTGCTGCGAGACGTTCGCCTCGTAGGTCGGCAAGGAGATCGCGTAGTCGTTCAGCAGGCTGTTCTGCTCGAAAACGCCCACCACGCGCAGGTGCTCGGCGCCGCTTCGCGGGAACGTCGTAGTGAGAGTGTCCCCCACGGCAAGGTGTTTCGTGAGCGCGGCCCCGTGCGAGACGATGATGGTCCCTGCTGTGTTGAGGTCGGCGAACGAGCCGGACTCCATCGTCACGTTGGCGACCTTGGGGAAGCTGGCTGGGTCGACTCCCACCACGAACGTGGAGCTCGCGCCGATCTTGACCTGCGCCTGCCGGAGTGCAGACGCCGCTTCGACGCCCGGCACCGCGCCGACGTCCGTGGACACCTGGGGACTGAACGGCTGGAACGACGTCGTGCTGACCGTGTAGTCCGCTCGCAGAACCGCATCCAGCGTCGACGTCACGGACGCGCGTAGCGACGCGGCGAACACACTCACGAACACCACTAACCCCAATCCGATCATGAGTGCGGAGGAGGTCGAGGCTGTTCGGCGCGGATTGCGCTTTGCGTTCTCCAGCCCCAGCCGCCCGGGCGCTGCTCGTCGAAGCGGCGCACCGAGGAGCACCCCCAACGGCTCGGTGACCAGTGGAGACAACATGGCGACCCCGATAAAGGTGAGCATCGCGCCGAGGCCGACCAGGGCCGCGCCGTTCGACACCCCGCCGAACAACCCGCCCAGGAGCGCCGCGACTCCGGCTGCGGTGACCAGCGAGCCACCGACGACCCGGCGACGCAGAGATGCCGGAGGTGCGGCGCCTTCCCTGAGCGCCTCGATCGGGGAGACGCGGGAAGCCCGTCGCGCTGGCGAGAGAGCCGCCACCCCGGTGATGACCGTGCCCACAACGAGGGAAACGATGAAGGTTCGCGAGGCGATGACGAGCGAACCCGTTGGGAGCTTCAGCCCGAGCGCGCCCAGCAGTCCACGAAGGACGACCGCTAGACCGACACCAACCAGAACGCCCACCAAGGACGCGGTCAACCCGACCAGCACGGACTCGCTCAGCACCGAGGTCATCACCTGCCGCCGCCCTGCGCCGAGCGCGCGGAGCAGCGCGAGTTCCCGCGTCCGCTGGGTTACCACGATATTGAAGGTGTTGAAGATGATGAACGCTCCCACGAACAGCGACACGAACGCGAATACGAGGAGCGCCGTGCGGAGGAACCCGAGACCTTTGTTCACATCGGCGCTTTGGCTCTCTGCGGCCGACGCCGATGTGACGGCCTCGAATCCATCGGGCAGGGCGTTCTGCACGCGCGACGCGAGCTGGACAGGCGTCACCCCGGGATCGCTCGCCACATAGATGAAGCTGTACTGATCGCCCATGTCGAAGAGCTCCTGCGCCGTGTGCAGATCGAAGATCGCCAGCGTCGCGCCGAGCAGGCTGTCGGAGTTCGCATAGCGGCCGATGCCCGAGATGGTGAACCGGCCACTTCCAGTCGTTGAGACAACCTGGATGGACTGGCCGACGGACAAGTGATGGTCGGCGGCGGTCCCCGCATCGATCAGGACATCGGTTGGACCGCTCGGCTCCCGGCCAGATGCAACGATCAGGGACGTGACCCCCGGGTCCCAGGAGTTGCCGATCGTTGGAGCACCGCCGTTCTGGATGGCATCACCGGTAGCGGGATCGGTGATCTGGGCGAGGCCGGCGACGTCACCATCCGCGGCCTTTACCCCTGGGATCGCCTGCACCTTCGCCAGAACGTCGGCCGGTATCGGATCGCCGAGCTGCCCTCCCCCTCCACCGGGCCCGCCCTGGTCCGGCATGAACGCCGTCTTGGCCTGAACGACGACGTCGGTTCCCTGATACACGTCCCCGAAGAGCCCATCGAAGCTGTGGAGCGCGGTGTCGGTGATGATCAGCGTCCCTGCCATGAACCCGACGCCGAGCACAACCGCCATGGCCGTCAGCGCCAGGCGAAGTTTCCTCGCCAGGAGGCTCTTGATGGTTGCGCGCCACATTCAGGCCTCCAGCGACTTCAACCTGTCGAGCACACGCTCCGCTGTGGGATCGCGCATCTCATCGACCGCGCGGCCGTCCGCCAGGAACACGATGCGATCTGCGTAGCTGGCGGCGCCGGCGTCGTGCGTGACCATCACGATGCTCTGACCGCGTTCCTTCACCGCGGCGCGAAGGAAGCCGAGCAGTTCGGCACTCGCCTTGGAATCCAGGTTCCCCGTCGGTTCATCGGCGAAGACGATCTCGGGGCGGCTCAGGAGCGCGCGGGCTCCCGCAACCCGTTGCTGCTGCCCACCAGAGAGCTCGCTCGGGCGATGTCGCAACCGGTCTCGGATACCGACCGCATCGACGACCTCGTCGAACCGGGCAGGGTCGACCGCCCGGCCGGCGATATCGAGCGGAAGCGTGATGTTCTCTGCAGCGGTCAATGTCGGGATCAGATTGAACGCTTGGAAGATGAACCCGACCTTGTCGCGGCGAAGTTGGGTGAGTTGCTTGTCGGGGAGCAACGTGATGTCGACGTCACCGATGAACGCCTGGCCCGCCGAAGGCGAGTCGAGGCCGGCGAGGCAATGCAACAGGGTCGACTTGCCGGAACCCGACGGCCCCATGATCGCGGTGAACTCCCCGGCGCCGAAGGAGACCGTGATCGCGTCCAGGGCGGTGACCAACGCGCCTCCGGTCCCGTAGACCTTGGACAGGCCCACCGCTCGTGCGACTGCTTCACTGGTCATGCCCCTCTTCCCTCCGTATCGCATCCGAAAGAGGCTACGCGAGAATCGGGCGGGCGATCGGCGGGGTGCTCCGTGCCCGAGAGCCCCGTCGCCGCTACGTAACCGGGACTCAGGCTACGCGTCGCAGCTGCGGACGGGGTTGGATGACGTCGGCAGCGTCGGCGTTCAAGGTGGCTCCCCAAGTGGCTACCACCCCGACGAGCGCGATCATGATGAGGATCGCCAACAACATGTCGGTAGACTGCCACGCCGCGGACGGGTTCCCAGCACCTTTGCGCACCATTTCCTGCCTGGTCATGACGGTCGTGAACGGGAAGCTAGAACGGACTAGTTCCGGCGAACCCGGCCCGGAGTGGTGGGCGCGGCAGGTTTTGAACCTGCGACCTCTCGCGTGTGAGGCGAGCGC